>NZ_JCANOT010000029.1:0-151407 GCF_059552495.1 Methyloversatilis sp. S146-33 | reverse complement strand
GGTCCGATGGATTCCTGATCGGTGCTTGGGGTGAGGGCGGGACATCTCTCCCACTGTCTGTACGTGCTTGCCGTCAGATCCGAGCTCGGTCCCTCCGCCCGACAAGCTATTCCTACGCTTGCCACGGTAGAACATACAAGCGAGCTTGCTCGAAGCCTGCGGCGTGCGCCCGCCGCGTCGCGGCCAAGGCCGCTCCCACAAAAAGCAGCTACGAACGGTCGCCGAGGCAGGGTTCCTGTGGGAGGGGTCTTCTGACCCCGACACGGCCTGTATCGAAGCCTGCGGACAGCAGAGGCCATTCCCACAGGAGGCGAGCCGAGGCCCGGTCTGCCCCTACAATTCAGGCCTCGAACACATCGGGTAGTGCGACATGCAGAACTTCATTGCCGTCGGTGCCGGCGCCGCGCTGGGTGCATGGATGCGCTGGGGCCTGTCACTGGCGTTGAACCCGCTGTTCGCCGGCTTCCCGCTCGGTACGCTGGCGGCCAATCTGATCGGCGGTCTGCTGATGGGTGTGGCGCTCGCAGTGCTGCAGGCCATGCCCGAGTTGCCTGCCCATCTGCGCCTGCTGGTGACCACCGGATTCCTCGGCGGCCTGACCACCTTCTCAAGCTTTTCCGGCGAGGTGTTTGCGCTGTTCGAGCGCGGCCACACCGGCTGGGCGCTGGTTGCGGTGGCGGCTCACGTGCTCGGTTCGCTGGCGATGACCGCGCTGGGCTGGTGGGGCTGGCAGCTGCTGCGCGGCTGAGCGGTTCGCGCCGGCGCCGTCTTTCGCGGACAATGGCGCCCTTTCTGCGCGACGCAGACCGCAGCCCGATCCGATGAAAGTGCAGCACCCCGATCTGAATTCCCTGCTTGAACAGTGCATGAGCCGTGACGCGGCGGCGATTTCGCGCGCCTTGCGCGAGCTGCCACCGGCCATGCGCGCGCCGGACAAGTGGCCGGCGAAGATTGCTGAACGCGTCGCCGCTTCGCAGGCGCGCGTGGCTGCGCGCCGTGCATCGGCGCCCAAGGTCGAGTATCCGGAAGAGCTGCCGGTGTCGGCGCGGCGCGACGAGATCGCGGCCGCGCTGGCGGCGCATCAGGTGGTCATCGTCTGCGGCGAGACCGGTTCCGGCAAGACCACGCAGCTGCCCAAGCTGTGTCTGGAGCTGGGCCGCGGCGCGCGCGGCCTGATCGGCCACACGCAGCCGCGCCGCATCGCCGCGCGCGCCACCGCCGACCGCGTGGCGAAGGAACTGAACGTGCCGCTCGGCCGCGAGGTCGGTTTCGCCATCCGCTTCACCGACCGCACGTCGGAAGACAGCCGCATCAAGCTGATGACCGACGGCATCCTGCTGGCCGAAACGCAGCGCGACCGCTGGCTGGCCGCCTACGACACCCTCATCATCGACGAGGCGCACGAGCGCAGCCTGAACATCGATTTCCTGCTCGGCTACCTGCGCCAGCTGCTGCCGCGTCGCCCCGACCTGAAGGTGATCGTCACCTCGGCCACGCTGGACGCCGAACGCTTCGCCAACCACTTTGCGCAGAGCGGCAAGCCGGCGCCGGTGATCGAGGTGAGCGGCCGGCTCTACCCGATCGAAATGCGCTGGCGGCCGTTCGACGCCAACAAGGAGCGCGACCTCTACGACGCAGTGGCCGACGCGGTCGACGAAGCCTTCTCGTGCGGGCCGGGCGACGTGCTGGTGTTCATGCCGGGCGAGCGCGAAATCCGCGAGTGCGCCGAAACGCTGCGCAAGCATCACACGCGGCTGCCCGGCGTGAAGCCGGACATCCTGACGCTGTTCGCGCGCCAGTCTGCGCAGGAGCAGGCGCGCGTGTTCCAGGGCTCGAACGGACGGCGCGTCATCCTCTCCACCAACGTCGCCGAAACGTCGCTGACGGTGCCGGGCATCCGCTACGTGGTCGATACCGGGCTGGCGCGCGTCAAGCGCTACAGCTACCGCAACAAGGTCGAGCAGCTGCAGGTCGAGCCGATCGCGCAGTCGGCGGCGAAACAGCGGGCCGGCCGCTGCGGCCGGGTGTCCAGCGGTGTCTGCTTCCGGCTGTACGACGAGGACGATTTCAAGCAGCGCACCGCGCACACCGACCCGGAAATCCTGCGTTCGTCGCTGGCTGGCGTCATCCTGCGCATGAAGTCGCTGGGCCTGACCGACGTCGAGGAATTCCCCTTCATTGACCGTCCGGCGCCGCGCGCGATCGCCGACGGCTACCAGCTGCTGCAGGAACTGGGCGCGGTGGACGAGGAACGCACGCTCACCACGCTGGGCCGCGAACTGGCCAAGCTGCCGCTGGACCCGCGCGTCGCGCGCATGATCCTGGCGGCGCGCAATCATGGCGCGTTGAAGGAAGTGCTCATCATCACCGCCGGCCTGTCGGTGCAGGATCCGCGCGACCGCCCGGAGGAGCGGGCCGGCAGCGCCGACCAGGCGCACGCGAAGTTCGCCGACGAGCGCAGCGAGTTCCTGTGGTACCTGAAGGCCTGGGCGGCCTTCGACGAGGTGTGGCATCACCAGTCGCAGGCCAAGCAGCGCGAGTGGTGTCGCGCCAACTTCCTGAACTGGCTGCGCATGCGCGAATGGCGCGACGTGCATACCCAGCTGCACACACTGTGCGCTGAGCACGAGTGGCCCGAGAACGAACAGCCGGCGGCTTTCGACGCGCTGCACCGCGCGCTGCTGACCGGCCTGCTCGGCAACCTCGGCCTGCGCATCGAGGACGCGCGCGCCGGCGAGCCGCCCTATCTGGGCGCCCGCGGCATCAAGTTCTGGCCGCATCCCGGCTCGGCGCTGGCGAAGAAGGGCGGCAAGTGGATCATGTGTGCCGAGCTGGTCGAGACGACGCGTCTGTTCGCGCGCTGCATCGCGCGCATCGAGCCCGAGTGGGTGGAAGAGGTGGGCGCCCACCTGATCCGCCGCTCGACCTACGAGCCGCACTGGTCGAAAAGCCGCGGCGAGACGGTGGCCTGGGAGCGCGGCGTCATCCACGGCATCACGCTGTACGCCAAGCGCGCGGTGCAGTACGGCAAGACCGATCCGACGCTCGCGCGCGAACTGCTGATCCGCGAGGCGCTGGTCAATGGCGACGTCAGCGACGTCGCGCTGAAGCAGATGAAATTCCTGCAGCACAACCTCGACCTGATCGCGCAGATCGAGCGGCTGGAGGAAAAGCAGCGGCGGCAGGATCTGCTGGTCGACGAATCGCTGATCGAGGCCTTCTACGATTCCATCGTGCCGGCCGACGTGATCGATCTGCGCGGCTTCGAGCGCTGGCGCCGCGACGCCGAGCGCGACAATCCGAAGCTGCTGCACCTGACGCGCGAACAGCTGATGCGCCACGAGGCGGCCGGCGTCAGCAGCGAACGCTTCCCGGCGAAGATGGACCTGCTCGGTCAGCGCCTGAAGCTCGAATACCGGCACGAGCCGAACGCGGCCGACGACGGCGTGACGTTGACCGTGCCGCTGACGCTGCTGAACCAGATTCCGGCGGCGCGGCTGGACTGGCTGGTGCCCGGGCTGATCGAGGAAAAGGTGGTGCAGCTGGCGAAGACGATTCCGCCCAAACTGCGCCACCGCATCCAGCCGATCAGCGGCTTCGTCGCCGATTTCCTCGCCCAGCAGAACGACCAGTCGGAGCCGCTGGTGAAGGTGCTGGCGCGCGCGATCGAGGTCTATGTCAGCCTCAAGCTGCCGCCGGACGCGATCCGCGCCGAGAACCTGCCGGCGCACCTGATCATGAACATCCGCGTGATCGACGAGCACGGCCGCGTGCTCGGCCAGTCGCGCAATCTGGCCGAACTGCGCACGCGGCTGAAGGACGAGATCGCGCGCCGCTTCGAGCAGGCGCGCGTCGCATTGCCGGTGGCGCAGCCGTCCGCCTCACCGGCGGTCGCGCCGCCTCCGAACGACGCTGCGCCTGCGCGGGTGCCCGCCGCCGACAGCAAGGCAGCCAGCGCGCGCGGCAGCATGGCCGATGCACTGGCCGCGCTCGGCGCGCGCGACGCTGTCGCGAAAGCGCCAGTGCCGCCGCCGACAGCGAAGAAGGGCCGCGCCGAGCCCGCGCCCCAGGCGGCCGTTCCCGCGCAGTCGGCGGGCGAGGGCCGCTACACCAGCTGGGCCTTCGGCGAACTGCCTGAACTGATGGAGGTCGAGGTCGCCGGCCGCATGGTGATCGGCTTTCCGGCGCTGCAGGACGACGGCGACGCGGTCAGTGTGCGCGTGTTCGACACGCCGGAGGCGGCGTATGAGGTGCATCGCCGCGGTCTGCGCCGGCTGTTCGCGCTGGAACTGCGCGATCAGGTCAAGTTCATCGAGAAAAGCCTGCCCGGCCTGCGCGACATGGCGATGCAGTTCATGAATCTCGGCAGCGAGGCCGAACTGCGCGCGCAACTCGTGGCCGCCACGCTGGAACGCTGCTGCATGATGGAACCGTGGCCGCAGGATGCCGCCGCCTTCGCCACCCGGCGCGACGAGGCACGGCCACGCATATCGCTGGTGGCGCAGGAAATCGGCCGGCTGGCGGGCGCCGTGCTGACCGAATACACGGCACTGAACAAGAAGCTGATTGCGCTGAAGGCCCATCCGGATGCCGGCGCCGACATGCGCACCCAGCTCGACGCGCTGGTCGGCAAGCACTTCATCGAGCGCACGCCGTTCGAGCGGCTGACCCACTATCCGCGCTACCTGAAGGCGATCGCGCTGCGCATCGACAAGCTGCGCGCCGACCCGGCGCGCGACGCCCGGGCCCTGGCCGACTGGGCATCGCTCGCCACGCTGTGGGAGCGCGAGCGCATCGCCCGGGCGCGCGCCGGCGTGAGCGACCCCTTCCTCGATGAATTCCGCTGGCTGCTGGAAGAGCTGCGGGTGAACCTGTTCGCGCAGGAACTGCGCACGCCGGTGCCGGTCTCGGTCAAGCGGCTGCAGAAGATATGGGAGTCGCGCTCGCACGGGTGAGGCGGCGACGCTTCCGTATGTGGGCGGCTTCGATACAGGCTGTTATCGCGAGCAAGCTCGCTCCCACGAACCCCCGGCTCAGGCAGCGGCTTCAGTCTTTTGTGGGAGCGAGCTTGCTCGCGATTCGGCGGTTGATCATCCGCCAGCGACAGAAAAATGGAGATGTCCGAATGCCCGCCGATGACCGCCTGCGCACCTTGATGTCGGCTTTCGAGACGCTGACACCTGCCTCCGTCGACACGCTCGCCGCGCTCTACGCCGACGACGCGCACTTCCGCGATCCGTTCAATGACGTGCGCGGTCGCGCCGCGGTGGCGCGCATCTTCAGCCACATGTTCGAACAGGTCGAGGCGCCGCGCTTCGAAGTTCACTCGGCGATGAGCGAAGGCGACGCGGCGTGGCTGGAATGGACCATGCACTTCGTCATGCGCGGACGTGCGCAGGCCATCGTCGGCGCGACCCGGCTGCGCTTCGACGCGCAGGGCCTGATTGTCGAGCACCGCGACTACTGGGACGCGGCGCAGGAACTGTACGAGAAGCTGCCGCTGATCGGCAACGTGCTGCGCGCCATCCGGCGACGTCTCGCCGCCGGATAGCGCAGGCCTTACTTACTGCTTCGGACTGTTGTTGCCGCCCGCCGCGTCGAGGCGTCGCGCCTCTTCCGGGCTGACGATTTCGAAGATCGCGACCACCTTGCGCACGCCCGAGGTCGAGGCGGCGACTTCCTTTGCGGCCTTGGCTTCGGTTTCGGTCAGCAGGCCCATCAGATAGACCTTGCTCATTTCGGTCACCACCTTCACGTGGTTGGCCTTGACCCGCTGCGAATCGAGGATGCGCGCCTTCACCTTGGAGGTGATCAGTGCGTCGTTCGAGCGCTGGGTCAGCGAGGACACGCCAGCGATCTCGGTTTCGTTGCTGACGCCGCGCACGTTCGGCACCTCGCCGACGATGGCGGCCGCTTCGGCGCGCGTGGCTTCGTCGGCGACCTGGCCGGTCAGCAGCACGTTGCGGTTGTAGCTGGTGACGCTCACGTTGGCGCGGCTGCCGAGCTTCTCGCGCAGGCGGTTGCTGGCGCGCAGTTCGATGCCTTCGTCCTCGACCTGGGTGCCGCTGGTGCGGCGGTCGAGCGCCGACATGACGGCCGTGCCAGCGCCGGCGGCGACCACCGGGAAGCAGCCCTGCAGCACGGGTACCGAAACGCCGATCAGGGCGGCCAGCAGCAGCGGGCGGGTGAAGGAGGAAATCTTGCGTGTTGTTGTCATCATTCGGTTCCTAGAAGCATGCAGTCGATGCCGTCGCACAGGCAGTGCAGCGTCAGCAGGTGAACTTCCTGTATGCGTGCCGTGCGTTCGGCCGGTACACAGATGTGGATGTCGCGGTCGGTCAGCAGTTCCGCGATGCGGCCCCCGCCGCGGCCGGTCAGTGCGACCACGCGCATTTCGCGCTCATGGGCCGCATGTACTGCCTCGATCACGTTGGCGGAATTTCCCGAGGTCGAAATCGCCAGCAGCACGTCGTTCGGCTGACCGAGGGCACGCACCTGCTTGGCGAACACCTGGTCGAAGCTGTAGTCATTGGCGATTGCGGTCAGGATGGAGCTGTCGACGGTCAGCGCGATGGCGGCCAGTTCGGGGCGCTCGCGTTCGTAGCGGCCGACCAGTTCGGCGGCGAAGTGCTGGGCGTCGGCCGCCGATCCGCCGTTGCCGCAGGCGAGTATCTTGCCGGTGGCCATCAGGCTTTCCACCATCAGTTCGACCGCGTCGGCAATCGGCGCGGCGAGAACTTCGGTGGACGAGAGCTTGGTTTGCGCGCTGTCGATGAAGTGCTCGGAAATGCGTGAAACCAGATTCATGAGAGCTCGCAGCGTTGGATGTGGCCAGAGTGTACCAAGATCGGCCCGGCAGGCCGTCTTTGTGAAGCCTTCTTGCAGTCCGATACCTGCGCTTGCAATTCAGTCGGGTGGCGAAGGCCCTCATCGACCCAGTTCGACCCAGACGTCGACGCGCAGCCGCTTCCACGGATCGGGGTCGGGCGCAAGTTCGCCGATGCGTGCGCTGAGCCGGGCGCCGGCGTCCATCTCGTCGGCCGCTTCGAAGTTGGCGGCGCGCGGCAGGTAGCCGATCATGATGCCGCGCCAAAGCACCTTCACCGCGCGCGTGTCGTAGCGGTTGCCGGGTTCGCGCTCCAGCGTCAGCGCATCGCCCACCGTGAGCTGCGGCCATACCTCGGCCAGCCGATGGTACTGCGCGCCGGCCAGCGGCGAACGCTGCGCCAGCAGACGCAGGCCGTCGGCCTGTGCGCCGACGCAGGCGAGCGCAAGCAGAGCGCTACAGACCGAACGCATCGCGTATCCAGTCGATGCTGCCAGCGTCGAGCGCCGACAGCGCGATCACGTCAAAGCGGGCCGGGCGGGCCTGCGCGCGTCGCCCCTGTTCGGCCAGCCAGTGCTGCGCGGCGCGGATCAGCCGTGCCTGCTTGACCGGACCGACACTGGCGGCGGCGCCACCGAAGCGGCCGTCGCGCCGCATGCGCACCTCGACGAAGACCAGCGTGTCGCCGTGCTCGCACACCAGGTCGAGTTCGCCGTCGCGCCAGCGGAGGTTGCGGCCAAGCACGCGCAGGCCCTTGGATTCGAGAAAGCGGGCCGCGAGTTGCTCGGCGGCGGCGCCATGCTGCGCCCGCGTGCTCATGGATGCTTGTGGCGACCGGCAGCGACGCTCAGAATGGCGGGCCGCCCGCACTCCGCCGCCCGATGGACACGCCCGATCTTCCTGCTTCCACTCACGACGACACTCCATCCGAATTCAGGACATCGGCATTGTATGTCGTCGGCACACCCATCGGTCATCTGGGCGAACTGTCGGCGCGTGCCATCGGCGCCTTGCGTGCCGCCGACCTGATCGCCTGTGAGGACACGCGCGAAACGTCGCGTCTGGCGCGTCACCTCGGCCTGCGCGCGCAGCTCGTCGCGGTGCATGAGCACAACGAACGCAGCGGCGCCGAACGGCTGATCGCGGCGCTCGCCGACGGCAAGCGCGTGGCGCTGGTGTCGGACGCCGGCACGCCGGCGGTGTCCGATCCGGGCGCACGTGTCGTGCGCGCGGTGCAGGAGGCCGGTTTCCGTGTAGTGCCGATCAGCGGGCCGAGTGCGGCCGTGGTGGCGCTGTCGGCCAGCGGCTTGCTCGACGCCCAGTTCCGCTTCGTCGGCTTCCTGCCGGTCAAGTCGGCGGCGCGCCGCAAGGTGCTGGAGTCGCTGCGCGACCAGGACTGCGCGCTGGTGTTCTACGAAGCGCCGCATCGCATCGTCGAATGCGTGGCCGACATCGCGGCGGTGATGCAGCCGGCGCGTGAACTGGTGATCGCGCGCGAACTGACCAAGCTGTTCGAACAGATCGTGCGCCTGCCGGTGGGCGAGGCGCCGGCCTGGCTGGCGGCCGACGCCAACCACCAGCGCGGTGAATTCGTGCTGCTGCTGTCCGGCGCGCAGCCGGAAGAGGGGCTGGACGAGGGCGCACGTCGCACGCTCGACCTGCTGCTCGACGAACTGCCGCCCAGCCGCGCGGTGAAGGTGGCTCAGGCCATCACCGGGGCGCCGCGCAAGCTGCTGTACGACTACGCGATGGCACACGGCGTCGATGCGCCGCAGGGCGACGAAGCCGACTGATTGGCCCGCGAGGTCTGGCCGCTTCCTGCCACTCTGCCGTTCCGGTTGGGCGGGCAGGCGACTATGCGGGATAATCCGAAGTCAAACTTCGCCGGCGCAGCGCCGGCAGGTCCTGCTGACTGGATTGGAACGCTCTTGAACCGACTGACCCTCACCCGCCCCGACGACTGGCACCTGCATCTGCGCGATGGCGCAGCCCTGATGGCGGTGCTGCCGGATACCGCGCGCCGCTTCGCGCGCGCCATCGTGATGCCGAACCTGCGCCCGCCGGTGACCACCGTGGCGCTGGCCGGCGCCTATCGCGAGCGCATCCTGGCCGCGCACGCGGCCACGCCGGGCCTGCCGCCGTTCGAGCCGCTGATGACGCTCTACCTGACCGACAATACCTCGCCCGACGAGATCGATCGCGCCTGCGACAGCGGCTTCGTCAAGGCGGTAAAGCTCTACCCGGCGGGCGCCACCACCAATTCCGATTCCGGCGTGACCGACGTGGCGCGCTGCGACGCCGCGCTGGCGCGCATGGCCGAGCGCGGTCTGCCGCTGCTGATCCACGGCGAAGTGACCGACGGCGACGTCGATGTGTTCGACCGCGAGGCGGTGTTCATCGGGCGCGTGCTGCGCCCGCTGCTCGCACGGCACCCGGCGCTGCGCGTGGTGTTCGAGCACATCACGACGAAGGATGCGGCGGAATTCGTCGCCGCGGCCGGCGACAACATCGCGGCCACCGTTACTGCGCATCACCTGCTGATGAACCGCAACGCCATCTTCGCCGGCGGCGTGCGGCCGCATCATTACTGTCTGCCGGTGTTGAAGCGCGAGGTGCATCGCGAGGCGCTGGTGGCCGCGGTCACCTCCGGCAACCGTCGCTTCTTCCTCGGCACGGATTCGGCGCCGCACGCGAAGGGTGCAAAGGAAGCCGCTTGCGGCTGTGCCGGCTGCTACACCTCGCACGCCGGCATCGAGCTGTACGCCGAAGCCTTCGACGCCGTCGGCGCGCTCGACCGGCTGGAAGCCTTCGCCAGCTTCAACGGTCCGGACTGGTACGGCCTGCCGCGCAATACGTCGCAGATCACGCTGGTCCGTGAGTCGTGGGAGGTCAAGGCCAGCCAGGAATTTGCCGATGGTGATGTACTGGTGCCGCTGCGCGCGGGTGAGCGCGTTGCCTGGCGAATCGAGTGAACCCATCCATGACACGACACCTGCGCCTTCTGCTGCTGCCGCTTGCGGGCCTGCTGGCCGGCTGTGAGATCGACAACGCGGCTTTCATGATCGAGGGCAAGGAACACGCCCTGATCATCAACCGCGAGAAGCCGTACTTCTGGAGCGACCAGTACGAACTGGCGGTGATCGTGTCACGCATGCCCACCTGCCAGCGCCGCTTCGACATGAAGCCGGCGCGGCTCAACACCGCCGTCGTCACCGTGTTCGACGGCGGCGAGCCCAACCGCTACATCCTTCGTCAGGGCTCCAGCCGCTGGTATGCGGTGAACACCACCGACTGCGTGTTCTCGGTGATCGACAAGCCGGCGACCGAACCGCCGGCCATCGGCGTCTTCCGCAAGAAGGACGAGCAGTTCACTTTCGTGCCGGTCAAGGCCGGAGCGGCAGGCGCCTCCTGAGCGCGACGCTGGCCGACCGCGTCGGCAGCGGACCGCTGCACGCGGGCATTCGTCATCTGCTGGCACACCTGCCTGGCGCCACGCCTCCTCTGGCCGCAGAACTGGATGTGCTCGCCGCCGGGGTGGGGCGTCCGGTGACCGAACGCGGCCGGCCCATCTCTTTCGTTGCGGATGCGACTGCGGAAGGCGGCTATGAGGCCCGCATCGCTGCGACCGGCCGTGTTGCCACCCGCGATGCAAACTGGCATGACCTGTTCAACGCGCTGGTCTGGCTGCGCTACCCGCGCATCAAGGCGGCGATGAACGCGCGCCACTGCATCGAGATTGAGACCCGTCCCGGCGGCGAGCGCGGCCCGGTGCGCGACGCGCTGACCCAGTTCGACGAGGACGGGCTGGTACTGGTGAGCGACGATGCGGCGCTGATCGACGCGCTGCGTTCGCACCGCTGGCGCGAGGCGCTGTTCGAGCGGCGCGGGTCGGTCGAACGGGCGGCGCTGCACGTGATCGGCCACGCACTGATGGAAAAGGCGCTGGCGCCGCACTTCGGCCTGTGTGCGAAGGCGCTCTACCTGCATGCCGAAGAAGTGCCGCCGGGCGACGAGGCGCTCGACCGCTGGCTCGCCGCCCGCATCACGGAAGGCGGCTGGCCGACGTCGCCGCGCGATCTGAGGCCCTTGCCGGTGCTCGGTCTGCCCGGCATGACCTCAGCGAACACCGATCCCGCCTACTTCGACGACACCCGCCAATTCAGACCGCTGCCGGCGAAGCGACGGTAACGCGTTCGACTGGCACGGACTTCATCGCGAGCACGCTCGGTCCCACAGGAAACCCGGCGCGGACGGCGGAGTGGGCGTGCTTTTTGTGGGAGCGACCTCCGGTCGCGATGCGGCTTTGGCAAGTGGCCGGCTTCGGTGCCGGCTGCTATCGCGAGCGAGCTCGCTCCCACAGTCTTTGGCACTGGATCGAGCGGGGGACCTCTGTGGGAGGCAGCCATTGCTCCCGACGGAGCCTCGGGTCTGGTGCCTCACCCAGTTCACCGCCAACGTCGTGGTCAGAAGGCCCCTCCCACAGAACCCCGGCTCCTGCCCCGGATCGGGCATGGTCCCTGTGGGAGCGGCCTTGGCAAGCCGCCGGCCTCGTTACTGGCCGCAATCGCGAGCAAGCTTGCTCCCTCAAAGCCCCGCTGGCTCGTGGTCCAACCGCTACCGCGAGCGCGACACCTTCACGACCGCAGGCCAGCGACGAATCTGCCCAGGCGTGACAGCCCTTCCGTCAGGTCTTCGGTCGACGCAGCGCAGGACAGGCGGACGTGACGTTCCGGGTCGAGTTCGCTGAAGTCGCGGCCGGGCGTCAGCGCAACGTGGGCCTCCTGCAGCGCGCGCTGGCAGAAGGTCCAGGCATCCAGCCCGGTGTGGCGCACGTCGAACCAGGCGTAGAAAGCGCCATCCGGCGGGACGTCGACCGGCAGTCCGATGTCGGCGAGGCCCGCGATCACCTGTGCGCGGCGCTGCGCGAATTCGCTGCGGCGCGCCTCACAGACCGCGATCGACGCTGGCGTGAAGCAGGCCAGCGCGGCGAACTGTGCTGGCGTCGGCGGGCAGATGTAGAAGTTCTGCGCCAGCCGCTCGACCACCGGCACCATGACCTCCGGAATCACGCACCAGCCGAGGCGCCAGCCGGTCATGCCGAAGTACTTGGAAAAGCTGTTGATGACGACGGCGTCGGGGTCGCTGGCGAGCACTGTCTGCGCCGGTCGCCCCTGCGCGTCGGCATCCTGCAGGTTCAGATAGATCTCATCGATGATGCGCCAGGCATCGTGGCGGCGCGCCCAGTCGCAGATGGCCGCGAGTTCGGCCGGCGGCACCGCGGTGCCGGTCGGATTCGACGGCGTGGCCAGCATCAGCCCGCGGGTAGTGTCGCTCCAGTTCGCCCGCACGGTCGCGGCGTCGAGCTGGTAGCGCGTCGCGGCGGTCGTCGGGACGAGCTTCACGCGTGCGCCGAAGCTGCCGAGGAACTGCCGGTTGCAGGGATAGGACGGGTCGCCGACGATCACTTCGTCGCCCGGGTCGACCAGCGCTGCGGTGACCAGCAGCAGTGCGGCGGACGCACCGGCCGTCACGACGATGCGTGAGGCAGGGATGTCGAGGCCGTGCATCTGCCGGTAGAAGCCGGCGATGGCCTGTCGCAGTTCGGGCAGACCGAGCGCGGCGGTGTAGGGGATGGGCCGGCCGTCCATCAGGTCGCGCATCGCGCCGATGACCGCCGGCGGCGCGCCGAAGTTGGGTTCGCCGATGTTCAGCTTGATCACGCGATGGCCCTGCGCTTCGAGTGCGGCGGCCTGCTTGCCGATCTCCATCGCGAAGAAGGGCGATATCGACTGAGCGCGTTGCGATGCTTTCATGCGACCGATCATCTCCACATGTAGTGCCTGCCTGTCGCAGCAAAGAAAAAGGCGGCCCGCGGGCCGCCTCCTTCATTGCCCGGCCGGGCTCAGGCGAGGCGGCCGTGGCACTGCTTGTACTTCTTGCCCGAGCCGCAGGGGCAGGGGTCGTTGCGACCGACCTTGGGGCCTGCGGCAGCCGGCTGTGCCGGCGCGTTGTTACCTGCCGGGGGGGCCAGCGGGTCGACGCCTTCGCCGGCCATTGCCGGATCGAAGTCGGCGTGGGTGAAACGCATATTGTCGAGCGGCGGCGGTGTCGGTTCGCTTTCCTCGATCTGTTCCGGCGAGCGGATTTCGACGTTCATCAGCACGCGGGTGACTTCGCCGCGCACCTGATCGAGCAGGCTTTCGAACAGTTCGAAGGCTTCGCGCTTGTACTCCTGCTTCGGGTTCTTCTGCGCATAGCCGCGCAGGTGGATGCCTTGGCGCAGGTGATCGAGCGCGGCGAGGTGTTCGCGCCAGTGGCTGTCCAGACTCTGCAGCATCACATTGCGTTCGAACTGGCTGAAGGAATCGCCACCGACCAGTGCGACCTTGACCGCGTACTGCTCGTCCGACAGGTCCTGCGCGCGCTTGAGCAGGTCTTCGTCGGCGAGGTTGGGCTCTGCCGACAGCCATTCCGCGAACGGCGTATCGATGCGGAACTCGGACAGGAAGGCGGCCTGGGCACCGGCCAGATCCCACTGTTCCTCGACGCTTTCGGCCGGCGCGTACTGGCGGAAGGTGTCTTCGAGCACGCTGTGGCGCATCGCCGTGATGGTTTCCGAAATGCTCTCGGCTTCGAGCAGCGCGTTGCGCTGTTCGTAAATCACCTTTCGCTGGTCGTTCGACACGTCGTCGTATTCGAGCAGCTGCTTGCGGATGTCGAAGTTGCGCTGTTCGACCTTGCGCTGCGCGGATTCGAGCGAACGATTCACCATCGCGTGCTCGATCGCCTCGCCCTCCGGCATCTTCAGCCGCAGCATGATGGCGTTCAGTCGTTCGCCGCCGAAGATGCGCATCAGCGGATCTTCCAGCGACAGGTAGAAGCGCGACGAGCCCGGGTCGCCCTGGCGGCCGGAGCGACCGCGCAGCTGGTTGTCGATGCGGCGCGATTCGTGGCGTTCGGTGCCGATGATGTGCAGGCCGCCAGCGGCGATCACCTGTTCGTGCAGCGACTGCCATTCGCTGCGCAGCTTCTCGACGCGCGCGGCGCGGTCGGCGTCGCCCATGCTCTGGTCCTGCTCCAGCGCCTGCACCTGCTTCTCGACATTGCCGCCGAGCACGATGTCGGTACCGCGACCGGCCATATTGGTGGCGATCGTGATCACGCCGGGCCGGCCGGCCTGGGCGACGATCTCGGCCTCACGCTCGTGCTGCTTGGCGTTCAGCACCTGGTGCGGCAGCTTTTCCTTGTTCAGAAGACCGGACAGCAGCTCGGAGCTTTCGATCGAGGTGGTGCCGACCAGCACCGGCTGGCCGCGTTCGTGGCAGTCCTTGATGTCGGCGATCACCGCCGCGTACTTTTCCTTGGCCGTGCGATACACCAGGTCGTTCATGTCCTTGCGGATCATCGGCCGGTGGGTCGGGATCACCACGGTTTCCAGACCGTAGATCTGGTGGAATTCGTAGGCTTCTGTATCGGCCGTACCGGTCATGCCGGCCAGCTTGCCGTACATGCGGAAGTAGTTCTGGAAGGTGATCGAGGCCAGCGTCTGGTTCTCGGCCTGGATCTGCACGCCTTCCTTCGCTTCGACCGCCTGGTGCAGACCGTCGGACCAGCGGCGGCCCGGCATCAGGCGACCGGTGAATTCGTCGACGATGATGATTTCGCCGTTCTGAACCACGTACTGCTGGTCGCGGAAATACAGGTTGTGCGCGCGCAGGCTGGCGTAGAGGAAATGCACCAGCGTGATGTTGGCCGGCTCGTAAAGGCTGCGGCCTGCTTCGAGCAGGCCGTGCTGGACCAGGATATCTTCCGCGTGTTCGTGACCGGCTTCGGTCAGCAACACGGTATGCGCCTTCTCGTCGACCCAGTAGTCGCCCGGGCCGTCCTCGACCTCGCAGCGGGTGAGCAGCGGTGCGACCGCGTTGAGCTTCACATAGAGGTCGGTGTGGTCGTCGGCCTGACCGGAAATGATCAGCGGCGTGCGCGCTTCGTCGATCAGGATGGAGTCCACCTCGTCGACGATGGCGAAGTTCAGGCCGCGTTGCACGCGCTCGCCCTGCGAATACACCATGTTGTCGCGCAGGTAGTCGAAGCCGAATTCGTTGTTCGTGCCGTAGGTGATGTCCGAAGCGTAGGCGGCCTGCTTCAGGTCATGCGGCATGCGCGACAGGTTCACGCCGGTCGTCATGCCGAGGAAGCCGTACAGCTTGCCCATCTGTTCGGCGTCGCGGCTGGCGAGGTAGTCATTCACCGTCACCACATGCACGCCCTTGCCGGACAGCGCATTCAGGTAGACCGGAAGGGTCGCGGTCAGCGTCTTGCCTTCGCCGGTGCGCATTTCGGCGATCTTGCCCGAATGCAGCATGATGCCGCCGACCAGCTGCACGTCGAAGTGGCGCATGCCGTGCACCCGCTTGCTCGCCTCGCGCACCACGGCGAAGGCTTCGGGCAACAGGTCGTCGAGGGTTTGCCCGTCGGCCAGACGCTGCCGGAACTCGGCCGTCTTGGCGGTGAGGGCTTCGTCACTCAATCCGGACAGTTCGGATTCCAGTGCATTGATGCGGGCGATGACCGGACGGTATTTCTTCAGCAGGCGATCGTTGCGGCTGCCGAACAGCTTGGTGAACAGGGATGCAATCATCGAAGACAGAAGCCCGGCGCGGGCAAACCGATGGCGGAAAAGACGGCGATTCTAGCATGTGCCCGTTGGCAGCCCGGTGACGGCGGGGGCGCCGGGCCGGCGCTGCGGGAGGCCTGCCCGAGGCGGCCCGGTTTCAGTGTGCGTGAGTATCGGCGGATGCCTGGCGCGCGTTCGCGGGAAGCGCCTTGCGGGCCAGTTCGAGGAACCGGTTGGGGTTCTGCGCGACGTCCTTGACGCGCACTTCGAAGTGCAGGTGCGGGCCGGTCGAGCGACCGGTGCTGCCGACCTCGGCGATCTTCTGACCACGGCGCACCACCGTGCCCGGCGCGACCAGCAACTTGCTGGCGTGCGCGTAGCGGGTGACCAGATCACGCCCGTGATCGATCTCGACCATGTTGCCGTACTGCGGATGGAAACTGGCCGTGGTCACGACGCCCGCTGCCGCGGCGATGATGGGCGTGCCCACCTCGGCGACGAAGTCGACGCCCTCGTGCATCGCACGCGAGCCGTTGAACGGGTCGATGCGCCAGCCGAAACCGGAGGCGTTCCAGGTGCCGCCGTTGACCGGTAGCGTGGACGGCACCAGCGACAAGGTGGCCTGATCGAGCAGCAGCTCCGATTCGATCACGCCGAGGTAGTCGTCCTGCTGCGCCAGCAGATCGGAGAAGTGCTTCATCTGCGCTTCGAGTTCGTCCGCAGACAGCGTGTTCTCGTTGATCAGCGGGCCACCGCGACCGGGCGGTACGCTGTTCACGACGGGTTCAGGTGCCTTGACGCCGGCGAGCTTGGCCAGCCGGGTGCCCAGCGTGTCGAGCTGTATCAGCTGGGCCTGCATCTGCCCCAGCTTGACCGCCATCGTGTTCAGATTCTCGCGCACGAACTGTTCGCTGCGCCGGATTTCCTCGTTGCGCGCTGCGGTGATCAGTTCGTCGATCACCGGCAGTCGCCACTCGCTGGCGTGCTTCAGCGTGATGAACGAGAACGCCGAGGCGAGCATGAAAACGAGTACCGTGAAGGCGAACAGTGCGCCTGCGAGGTGCCACGGCCGGATGGTGATGGCCTTGGCGGTTGTCAGGCGGTCGGAAACCAGAATAATCTGCACATCCGCTCCCTAAGTCTTCTTATGTCTGCCCGTCGCCTGCACGACCATCTCAATGCACAGGACTCGCTGGCAAATCTGGCGTCGCACGTCAGGCAGATCGCCCGCGTGCAGAGAGCCTACGAAAAATTTCTGCCAACCGAACTGACGCAGGTCAGTCGGGTGCTGAACGTGAAGCAGGGTGTCGTGGTGGTCAGCGCTTCGTCTGGCGCTGTTGCCCACCGGCTGAAGCAGTTGTTGCCCAGCGCAAGGCTGGCACTGCAGGAAAGTTGCGGCGAGGTTACCGAAGTCAGGGTGAAGGTGCAAGCATTTGATCCGCCTCGGATTACTGCCCCTGTCCCACCCCGGCCGGTCAGCGAATCGGCGCGTCGGGAACTGCTTTCCGGGGCTGCGGCGCTCGACCCTTCGAGCCCGCTGCGCAGCGCGCTGGAGCTGCTGGTCGCGCGCGCCAAAGCTAAAGGATGATCACGCGTTCCAGCAGGAACAGCGCGAGGATGCCCAGCGTCGCGATGACCGCGTAGCGGAGCAATGTCCAGGCGAAATTCAGGTAACGCGGGTCTCGCGTCAGCACATAGCCGAGAAACGATGCGCCGACGGTGATGATCAGCAGGATGCCGATCAGGCGCAGTATCAGCACGTGCTGCTCAGGCGAAGGCCGGAGCCGAGCCCGTGTCGTCGACCAGCGGCCGGTACTGGTTCGACACCGCGGACGGTGTCTGCGCGGGTTGGTCGAAGCTCGCCCACTCCCAGGCGCCCTCCTGCGCCAGCAACGCATGCAGCAGCGCGTTGTTCAGCGCGTGGCCGGACTTGTGCGCGCTGAAGGCGGCAAGCAGCGGGTGGCCGAGAATGTACAGGTCGCCGATGGCGTCCAGCACCTTGTGCTTCACGAATTCGTCGGCGTAACGCAGGCCGTCACTGTTGAGCACGCGGTACTCGTCCATCACGATCGCGTTCTCCAGGCTACCGCCCTGGGCGAGACCGTTCTGTCGCAGGTACTCGACTTCGTGCATGAAGCCGAAGGTGCGCGCGCGGGCGACGTCGTCGATGTAGGACTGGTGGGCGAAATCGACCTTGACCTGGGTGCCGGTACGCTCGATCGCCGGGTGGCGGAACTCGATGGAGAATTCCAGGCTGAAACCTTCGTACGGGTCGAGACGTGCCCACTTGTCGCCGTCCTTCACCTCGACCGTCTGCAGCACGCGGACGAACTTCTTCGCCGCTGCCTGCTCGACGATGCCGGCCTGCTGGATCAGGTAGACGAAGGTGGAGGCCGAGCCGTCCATGATGGGCAGTTCGGGCGCGTCGACATCGACGAACACGTTGTCGACGCCAAGGCCGGCAAGTGCCGACATCAGGTGCTCGACGGTCGAGATCGTGGCGCCTTCGCGGCCGATGCAGGAAGCCAGGCGCGTATCGCCGACGGCGTGCGCGTCGGCACGCAGTTCGACCGGCGGCGTCAGATCGACGCGCCGGAATACGACGCCGGTATCCGCCGGGGCGGGGCGCAGCTCCAGATTGACCTTGAGGCCGGAGTGCAGGCCGACGCCGGTGGCGCGGACGATTGAACGGAGGGTGCGTTGCCGGATCATGGCAGACAGGACGACTGAAAGCGAAAGTTCAAGTTTACCTCACCTCCGCGTCACGCCCCTGTAACAGGGCGTATCCGTCCGGCCGGGCGGCCGGACGGGTGCAGCACGGCCGGGCGGCCGGACGGGTGCAGCACGGCCAGTATCAGTCCGCCTGCTTGCGCAGGAAGGCCGGAATATCCAGCGTTTCGACGCCGTTGGCGCGCATGGCTTCGACCGCGCTCGACGCGGTGCGGCCACCGCGGCCGCGCATCACGGCCGGGATGTCGAGGTGCGAGTAGTCGGTGCCCATCGCGGCGGCCGGCATCGCGACGTCGTCGGTGCCGGTGCGGATGATGGTCATCGGCGGCTTGCTGCTCATCGCGCGCGGTGCGCCGAGGCCGGTGGCGACCACGGTCACGCGCAGGCGGTCTTCCATCGAGTCGTCGAACACCGTGCCGAAGATGACGTGGGCGCCTTCGGCGGCGAAGGCACGCACGGTTTCCATCGCGTCCTTCACTTCCTTCATCTTCAGCGAGCGGCTGGCGGTGATGTTGACCAGCACGCCACGCGCGCCGGACAGTTCGACACCCTCGAGCAGCGGGCTGGCGACAGCCTGTTCGGCAGCGATGCGTGCGCGGTCCATGCCGGCGGCTTCGGCCGAGCCCATCATCGCGCGGCCCATCTCGCCCATCACCGTGCGCACGTCCTGGAAGTCGACGTTCACCAGGCCCGGGATGTTGATGATTTCGGCGATGCCGCCGACGGCATTGCGCAGCACGTTGTCGGCAGCCTTGAAACCGTCTTCCAGGCTGGCGTCCTCGCCGAGCACTTCCATCAGCTTCTCGTTCAGCACGACGATGAGGGAGTCGACGTGGCGGGCGAGTTCGTCGATGCCGGATTCAGCGGCGCGCATCCGGTTTTCGTAATCGAAGGGCTTGGTGACGACGGCGACGGTCAGGATGCCCATCTCCTTCGCCACTTCCGCGACGATGGGGGCGGCGCCGGTGCCGGTGCCGCCGCCCATGCCGGCGGTGATGAACACCATCTCGGCTCCGCGCAGCTGGTCGGCGATGTGTTCGCGGTACTCCTCGGCGGCGGTGCGGCCGACTTCGGGCTTGGCGCCGGCGCCGCGGCCGTTCTTGCCGAGCTGGATCTTGACCGGGGCGAGGTTGCGGGTGAGTGCCATGCCGTCGGTGTTGGCGGCGATGAATTCGACGCCGTTAACACCTTCACGGATCATGTGATCAACCGCGTTGCCACCGGCTCCACCGACGCCGATCACCTTGATCACCGCACCCACCGGTTCCTTGTCGAGAATCTCGAACATATCCGCCCTCCTGTTTTCCACGAACGCCTCCGAGCCTGAAGGCTCTTATGGCTACAAAACGCGCGCCACCACTAGATTTAGTGATTGCGCGCAAGTATACGACTAAACTTAGTGCAACGCATGCCGTAGATGCCGTTTGCGTCCCGAATTTCAGAAATTTCTTTCGAACCAGGAGCGCATGTTGGCCAGCACCTGACGGACGTTCCTCGTTTCGCGCGCAACCTGTCCGCGACGACGCTGCGCGGCGCCTTCCATCACCAGTCCGATCGCCGCCGCGTAGCGCGGATGGCGCACCACGTCGGCAAGGTTGCCGCTGCATTCGGGCACCCCCACGCGCGACGGCAGGTGGAACACGTCCTCGGCCAGATCCGCCATGCCACGCATGGTTGCGCTGCCGCCGGTCAGCACGACGCCGGACGACAGCAATTCCTCGTAGCCGCTGCGTCGCAGCTCGGCCTGCACGAGTTCGAACAGCTCCGATACGCGCGGCTCGATCACGTCGGCCAGTGCCTGACGCGACATGCGGCGCGGGCCGCGGTCGCCGATGCCCGGCACTTCGATCATGTCCTCGGCGTCGGCCAGTGCCGACATCGCCACGCCGTAGCGCAGCTTGATGTCTTCCGCCTCGGCGGTCGGCGTGCGGAGAGCCATCGCGATATCGTTGGTGATCTGGTCGCCGGCGATCGGGATGACGGCCGTGTGGCGGATCGCACCCTGGGTGAAGATGGCGATGTCAGTCGTGCCGCCGCCGATGTCGATCAGGCAGACGCCCAGATCCTTTTCGTCCTCCGACAGCGTGGCCTGGCTGGACGCCAGCGGCTGCAGCACGAGGTCCACCACTTCGAGGCCGCAGCGGCGCACGCACTTGATGATGTTCTGCGCCGCCGACACGGCGCCGGTCACGATGTGCACGCGCACTTCGAGCCGCTTGCCGCTCATGCCTATCGGCTCGCGCACGCCGTCCTGGCCGTCGATGATGAATTCCTGGGTCAGCGTGTGCAGGATTTCCTGATCTGCCGGAATCGGCATCGCGCGCGCGGTTTCGACCACGCGTTCGAGATCGAGGCGGGTGACTTCCTTGTCCTTGATGGCGACAACGCCATTGGAGTTGAAGCTGCGAATGTGGCTTCCGGCGATTCCGGTGAACACTTCGCGCACCTTGCAGTCGGCCATCAGCTCGACTTCCTGGATCACGCGCGAGATCGAATCGACGGTGGCTTCGATGTTGACCACGACACCCTTCTTCAGGCCCTGCGCCTCCTGGGTCGCGAGGCCGAGAATGTCGAGTCGCCCGTCGCTGCCGAGTTGTGCGACGACGGCCGAAATTTTCGAGGTGCCGATGTCGAGGCCGACGATGAGGTCCTTGCTGTCTCTTGTCATGGTCTGTCCTGGTGTTCAGTGCTGCTCATTCGTATTGCGTAGCCGTTCGGGTAGCGCAGATCGGCGTAGATCACTTTCTGCGCGCCGCGGCGCAGGATTTCCGGCTGGGTGTTGACGTAGCGCGCGAGCCGTTCGGCGATCGGCGACTTCTCCTCCTCGCGACCGAGTTCGAGCCGCGTTCCGTCGTCGAGCTGCAACTGCCAGGCCTGGCGGCGCGTCAGCACGAGTTTGCTGATCTGCCGCTGCATCGGCGCCAGCAGATCGCTCCATTCAAGGTGGCGGGCCAGCATGCTGGCCGAGTCCTCGTCCGGCCCGATGAACAGCGGCAGCGCGGCTTCGTGTTCGGCCACGAACAGTTCGCCCTGGGCGTTCACCATGCGCGTTGGCACGTTCGGCGGCACCCACCAGCGCGCGACCGCGACGTGCTCCTCGATGTCGATCTCCAGCGAACCGGGCCACACCCGGCGCACCGTGGCATGACGGACCCAGGGCAGGCTTTCGAACACGGTGCGTGCGCGTTCGATGTCGGTGGTGAGAAAGCTGCCGGTGACGGCGCGGCGCGCGGCGTCCTCGATCTGCGCGGCACTCACGTTGGCCGGCGCGCGCGTCAGCGTCACCGACTGAAGCGGCAGCACCGGCATGCGGGTGACCATGATCACCAGCGCATAGCCGATCGCCGCACTCGCCAGCAGCAGGATCACGTCGGCGATCATCGTCAGCGCGCGCGGGCTGTCCCACAGACCGCCGTCGTCGCGGCGCTGCGTGGCCTTGTTGCGCGCTGAGGGCTTTTTAGCCAAGGCGGGCCGACTCCAGGATGCGCAGGCACAGTTCACCGAACTCGATGCCGACCGCACGTGCGGCCATCGGCACCAAGGAGTGCGAAGTCATGCCCGGCGAGGTGTTGATTTCGAGCAGCCAGGGGCGGCCGTCCTCGCCCAGCATCAGATCGGCGCGGCCCCAGCCGCGGCAGTCGATCAGCCGCGCGGCGCGCATGACCAGATCCTGGATCTCCTGTTCGAGATCGGCGTCGAGCCCGCTCGGGCAGTGGTACTTCACGTCGTCGGTGAAGTACTTGTTCTGGTAGTCGTAGTTCCCCTGCGGTGCTTCGATGCGGATCAGCGGCAGCGCCATGTCGCCGAGGAAGGGCGCGGTCAGCTCGCGGCCGCTGATGAACTGTTCGGCCAGTACCAGCGGATCGCAGCGCGCGGCCTTTTCGTAGGCGCCTTCCAGATCCTCGATGCGGGTCACCTTGGTGGCGCCGACGCTGGATCCTTCGCGTGCCGGCTTCACGAACAGCGGCAATCCAAGTTCGTTCGCCACGGCACGGAAATCGCTGCCGGCGTGCAGCAGCTTGTAGCGCGGCGTCGGCAGGCCGGCTGACAGCCACACCATCTTCGTGCGCCATTTGTCCATGCCGATGGCCGAGGCCATCACGCCGCTGCCGGTGTAGGGAATGCCGAGGCATTCGAGTGCGCCCTGTATCGTGCCGTCCTCACCGCCGCGGCCATGCAGCGCGATGAAGGCGCGGTCGAAGCCGTCACGTTTCAGTTCCCACAGATCGCGCTCCGCCGGGTCGAAGGCGTGGGCATCGACGCCCTGTTCCTGGAGCGCGGCCAGCACCGCGCTGCCCGACATGATGGAGATTTCGCGTTCGGCGGAGCTGCCGCCGAACAGCACGGCGACCTTGCCCAGTGCGGCGGTGTCGTGGGTACTCATTTCTGGATGTCCTGTGCGAATTTGGCGGGCAGTTGCCCGATGGAGCCAGCGCCCATGCCGAGCACGACGTCGCCGTCGCGCACCGTGTCGAGCAGGGTCTGCGGCAACGCGTTGATGTCTTCGACGAATACCGGCTCGACCTTGCCGGCAACGCGCAGCGCGCGCGCCAGCGCGCGGCCGTCGGCAGCGACGATGGGCGCTTCGCCGGCGGCGTACACCTCGGTCAGCACCACCGCGTCGGCGCCCGACAGCACGCGCACGAAGTCTTCGAAACAGTCGCGCGTGCGCGTGTAGCGGTGCGGCTGGAAGGCCAGCACGATGCGCCGGCCGGGGTAGGCGCCGCGCGCCGCTTCGAGCGTGGCGGCCATTTCGACCGGGTGGTGGCCGTAGTCATCGACCAGCGTGAAGCTGCCGCCGGCCGGCAGCGCGATCTCGCCGTGGCGGGTGAAGCGGCGACCCACGCCCTTGAATTCGCCGAGCGCGCGCACGATGGCGTCGTCCGATACGCCGACCTCGTTGGCCACGGCGATGGCGGCCAGCGCGTTGCGCACGTTGTGCAGGCCCGGCAGGTTCAGCTCGACCGGAATGCGGGTGGTCGTGCCATTGACGCGCACCGCGTCGAAGATCATGCGTGTGCCGTCGGCGCGCACGTTCTCGGCGCGCACCTGGGCGTTCGGATCGAGGCCGTAGCGGATGATCTGCTTCGGTACCTGCGGAATGATTTCGCGGACGTTGGCATCGTCGGCGCACAGCACCGCGACGCCATAGAAGGGCAGCCGGTTCAGGAAGTCGACGAAGGCCTGCTTCAGCTTCGAGAAGTCGTGGCCATAGGTGTCCATGTGGTCGGCGTCGATGTTGGTCACGACCGACACGACCGGCGACAGGAACAGGAAGGACGCGTCGGACTCGTCGGCTTCGGCCACCAGGAACTCGCCGGTGCCCAGCCGCGCGTTGGCGCCGGCCGAGTTGAGCCGGCCGCCAATGACGAAGGTCGGGTCCAGTCCGCCTTCGGCCAGGCAGCTGGCGATCAGCGAGGTGGTGGTGGTCTTGCCGTGGGTGCCCGCGACCGCCACGCCCTGCTTGATGCGCATCAGCTCGGCCAGCATCTGTGCACGCGGCACGATGGGAATCTGCCGCTCGCGTGCGCGCACGACTTCAGGGTTGTCGGCGCTGACCGCGGTCGAGGTGACGACCGCGTCGGCACCGGCGATGTTGTCGGCCGCGTGACCCTGCACGACGCGCGCGCCGAGCGCGGCGAGGCGGCGGGTGACCGCGTTGTCGGCGATGTCCGAACCGCTGACCACGTAACCCTGGTTGAGCAGCACCTCGGCGATGCCGCTCATGCCGGATCCGCCGATACCGATGAAATGGATGTGGCTGATCTTGTGTTTCATTTCTGTTGTCCTTGCGCGAGTGCTGCGCAGATGTCGGCCACCTCGGACGTCGCGCCGGGGCGGGCGAGGGCGCGTGCGCGCTGTGCCATATCGAGCAGACGGGCGCGGTCGAGCGAACGGATGAGGGTGGCCAGCGAGCCGGCGTTCAGCGCCGTCTGCGGCATCAGTTCAGCCGCTCCGGCGTCGGCGAGAAAGCGCGCGTTGCCTGTCTGGTGGTCGTCGACCGCGTGCGGCAGCGGCACCAGCACCGAGGCCACACCGGCGGCCGCCAGTTCGGCGACGGTAAGCGCGCCAGCGCGGCAGATGACCAGGTCGGCCTGCGCGTAGGCGCCGGCCATGTCCTGAATGAAGGGCTGCAGCGTGCCGCGCACGCCCGCCGCCGCGTAGGCCGATTCGAGCGCCGGCATATTGCGTTCGCCGGCCTGATGGATCACCTGCGGGCGCTCTGCTTCCGGAATCTGCGCCAGGGCCTGCGGCACCGTGTCGTTCAGCACCTGGGCGCCGAGGCTGCCGCCGACCACCAGGATGTTCAGCGGACCGCTGCGGCCGGCGAAACGCTCGACCGGCGTCGGCAGCGCCGCGATGTCGGCGCGTACCGGATTGCCGGTCCACTCGGCTTTCGGCAGTGCATCCGGGAAGCCACCGAGCACGCGGTCGGCAACGCCGGCGAGCACGCGGTTGGCCAGCCCGGCAATCGAATTCTGTTCGTGCAGCACCAGCGGAATGCCGCGCAGTGCGGCCATCATGCCGCCGGGGAAGGTGACGTAGCCGCCAAGACCGAGCACCACCTGCGGCTTCACGCGACCGAGCACGCCGAGCGCCTGCCAGAAACCGCGCAGCAGATTGAGCGGAAGCATGAGCTTGCGCAGCAGGCCCTTGCCGCGCAGCGCGGTGAAGCGGATGCACTGCAGTTCGTAGCCGCGCGGCGGCACGATGCGCGCTTCCATGCCGTCGGCGTTGCCCAGCCAGACGATGCGCCAGCCGCGCGCGCGCAGTTCGTCGGCCACCGCGAGGCCCGGGTAGATGTGGCCGCCGGTGCCGCCGGCCATGATCAGCGCGGTGCCGCTCATCGACGGTTCTCCCAGTCGATGCGCAACAGGATGGCCAGCGCGACGCAATTGACCAGGATGCCGGAGCCGCCGTAGCTCATCAGCGGCAGCGTCAGGCCCTTGGTCGGCAGGATGCCCACGTTCACGCCCATGTTGATGAAGGCCTGCACGCCGAACCAGATGCCGACGCCCTGGGCGACCAGACCGGCGTATGCGCGCTCCAGCAGCAGGGCGCGTCGGCCGATGGCGAAGGCGCGGTGCACCACCAGCGCGAACAGGCCGATCACCGTCGCCACACCGACCAGACCGAGTTCCTCGCCGATCACCGCCAGCAGGAAGTCGGTGTGCGCTTCCGGCAGGTAGAGCAGTTTCTCGACGCTGCCGCCGAGGCCGACGCCGAACCACTCGCCGCGGCCGAAGGCGATCAGTGAGTGGGTGAGCTGGTAGCCCTTGCCCAGCGGGTCGTTGTTGAACGGATCGAGGAAGGCGATGAAGCGGCCCCAGCGCAGTTCGTTGAAGCGGATGATCAGCGCGAAACCGACCAGCGCGACCACGCCGAGCGAGAAGAACAGCTTGCCGTTGATGCCGCCGAGGAAAAGCATGCCGAAGGCGATCAGCACGATGACGACGAATGCGCCGTAATCGGGCTCGGCCACCAGCAGTGCGCCGACCAGCAGGATGACCACGGTCATCGGCACGAAGGCGCGACGGAAGGAGTGCATCTCCGGCAGCCGGCGCACGATGTAGCTGGCGGCGTAGAGCACGGTGAACAGCTTCACCAGTTCGGACGGCTGCAGGTTCACCGGGCCGAGGTTGATCCAGCGGCGCGAGTTGTTCACGACGCTGCCGATGCCCGGAATCATTACCAGCACCAGCAGTACGATGCCGCCGAGGAAGAGCCACATCGACCACGCCTGCCAGGTGCGGATCGGCACCTGAAAGGCCATCAGCGCCGCCACGCCACCGATGGCGAGGAACACCGCCTGGCGGATCAGGAAGAACTCCTGCTTGTTGCCGGTGAAGCGGCTGCTGTCGGCGACCGCGATCGACGCCGAGTACACCATGACGAGGCCGATCAGCAGCAGCGCGACCGCCGGCCACAGCAGCCAGGGGTCGAGTTCGGCCGGCTTCGGTGATTCGCCGAAGCGCGACGAATCAAGTCTCATGCTGCCGCTCATGAACGCACTCCTTCGGCCGCGATGCGACGCGCTTCGGCGATGAACACCTCGGCGCGGTGTGCGTAGTTGCGGAACATGTCGAGGCTGGCGCAGGCCGGCGACAGCAGCACGGCGTCGCCCGGCGCGGCGGCGGCGTACGCGGCGCGGGTGGCCTCTTCCAGCGTGGCGAAACTGCGGTAAGGAACGCCGTGGGCGGTGAGCACTTCGGCGATGGCCGGTGCGTCACGGCCGATCAGCGCGCAGAAGCGGGCGTGGCGCGCGCACACCGGGCCGAGTGGCGCGAAATCCTGCCCCTTGCCGTCGCCGCCGAGGATGATGGCCAGCGGTCGACCGAGACCTTCGATGGCCGCCACCGTGGCGCCGACATTGGTGCCCTTGGAGTCGTCGATGAAGCGCACGCCGCCGGCGTCGAGCACTGTTTCGACGCGGTGCGGCAGGCCGGCGAAGTCGCGCAGTGCGGCGACGCAGCGGTCCAGTGGCAGGCCGGCGGCCTCGCACAGCGCCAGGGCTGCGAGCGCGTTGTGTGCGTTGTGGCGGCCGGCCAGCTTCATGTCGTCGAGTGCGAGCAGCGGCTGCGTGCCGCGCATCAGCTGGGTGCTGCCATCGCGCTCGGCCAGTCCGTAATCGCCGGCAGTCGGCACGCCGTCGCCGAAGCCGATGGCGCGCGCACCGTCGCGGCGCATCGCGGCGACCCATGGGTCGTCGCGGTTCAGCACCTGCACCGTATGCGCGCCGAAGATGCGCGCCTTCTCGGCCGCGTAGGCCGGCATGCCGCCCGGGTGACGGTCGAGGTGGTCCTGCGTCACGTTGAGCACGGTGGCGGCATCGGCGTCCAGCGTGTCGGTGGTTTCCAGCTGGAAGCTCGACAGTTCGAGTACCCAGGTATCGGGCACCGTGCCGGCGTCGAGCACGCGCATCAGGGCGTCGAGCGCGGCCGGCGAAATGTTGCCGGCCACCTCGGTGACCAGCCCGCAGGCACGGCACAGCGCACCGGTCAGCGTGGTGGTGGTGGTCTTGCCGTTGGTGCCGGTGATGGCGATCACCTTCGTGCGTTCGCGCCAACCGAGGTCGCGCAGCGCGCGTGCGAACAGTTCGATCTCGCCGACCACTTCGATGCCGCGACGCTTGGCTTCCTGCACCAGCGGTTCGTGCGGCGCCAGACCAGGCGACAGCGCCAGCAGCACGATGCCGTCGAGCAGGCTGTCGTCGAACTGCCCGCAGCGCAGCTCGGCCGCCGGAATGTCACGCGCCAGCGCATCCAGCCCGGGCGGTGTGGCACGGCTGTCCGCCACGCGCAGCTCGGCGCCCTGGCGGGCGCACCAGCGTGCCATGGCCAGGCCGGATTCACCGAGGCCGAGGACGAGGACGTGGGTACCGAGGAGACTCATCGTGCGCTCCGCGACCCGCAGGACGGCGCGCGGCGCTGGCGGTGCGGGGCCTGTGCCGTGTGGACGGAGAGTGCGTGGGGGGCGTTCATGTCACCGCAGCTTCAGCGTGGAGAGGCCGAACAGCACGAGCATCAGCGTGATGATCCAGAAGCGCACGACCACCTGCGTTTCCTTCCAGCCGCCCAGCTCGTAGTGGTGGTGCAGCGGCGCCATGCGGAAGATGCGCTTGCCGCCGGACCACTTGAAGTAGAGCACCTGGATCATCACCGACAACGTTTCGGCGACGAACAGCCCGCCCATGATGAACAGCACGATTTCCTGACGCACGATCACCGCCACGGTGCCGAGCGCGGCGCCCAGCGCCAGTGCGCCGACGTCGCCCATGAACACTTCGGCCGGGTAGGCGTTGAACCACAGGAAGCCGAGGCCGGCGCCGCACAGCGCGCCACAGAAGATGGCCAGCTCGCCGGCGCCCGGAATGAAGGGCACGCCGAGGTAGCGCGAGAACACGGCGTTGCCGGCGACGTAGGCGAAGATGGCGAGCGCGCCGCTCACCATCACGGCCGGCATCGTCGCGAGACCGTCTAGGCCGTCGGTCAGGTTCACCGCGTGGCTGGTGCCGACGATGACGAAGTAGGTGAGCACCATGAAGCCGATGGCGCCGAGCGGGTAGGCCACGGTCTTGAAGAAGGGCACGATCAGTTCGAGCTGGGCGGGGACCTGGGCGGTCAGGCCGAGATAGACGGCGGCTCCGGCGGCGAACACCGAAGACCAGAAGAACTTCGGTTTGGCCGGCAGGCCCTTCGGGTTGCGATGCACCACCTTGCGCCAGTCGTCCACCCAACCCACGGCGCCGAAGCCCAGCGTGACGACCAGCACCACCCAGACATAGCGGTTCGACAGGTCGGCCCACAGCAGCGTGGTGACGCCAAGCGCGATCAGGATCAGTGCGCCGCCCATGGTCGGCGTGCCGGCCTTGGTCAGGTGCGATTTCGGGCCGTCGTCGCGCACCGCCTGACCGATCTTGTACTCGGTCAGCTTGCGGATGAGCATCGGGCCGAACATCCAGCAGATGGCGAGCGAACTCATCATCGCCAGTACGGCGCGCAGCGTGATGTAGTTGAAAACGTTGAATGCGCGGATGTCCTGCGCCAGCCAGCGGGCAAGTTCAAGAAGCATGGTTGTCCTGTCCGGTGTATGCGATCAGCGCCTCGGCGACGCGTTCCATGCGCATGAAGCGCGAGCCCTTGACCAGCACGGTGGTGGTGGCGTCGAGCAGCGGGCGCAGCGCGTCGGCGATCGAGGCGTGATCGGGGTAATGGAGGGCGCCAGCGCCGAAAGCGGCGACGGCGTGCGTGGAGGCTTCACCGAGCGCGTGCAGCGCGTCGATGCCGCGTTCGCGCGCATAGGCGCCGGCTTCGCGGTGGAATTCGGGGCCCTGGTCGCCGACCTCGCCCATGTCGCCGAGCACCAGGATGCGGCGGCCCGATGCGCTGGCGAGTACGTCGATGGCGGCGCGCACCGAATCGGGGTTGGCGTTGTAACTGTCGTCGATCACCGTGCTGCCGGCCAGTCCGACGCGTACCTGCTGGCGCCCCTTGACGCCTTCGAAGCGGTTCAGCGCCCACACCACGGCGGCCATGTCGGCACCCGCGGCCAGCGCGGCGGTGGCGGCGCACAGCGCGTTGCGTGCGTTGTGCAGGCCGGGCACGCGCAGCACGATGCGGGCGGTGCCGAAGGCGCCGCGCAGGTCGAGGCGGTAGCCCAGACCTTCCGGCGTCGCGGTGGCCAACACTTCGGCGGCGTGGTCGAGACCGAAGCGCAGCACGCGCCGCGCCGCGTTGCGGCCGCACCAGTAGTCGGCGAAATCGTCGTCGGCATTGACCACGGCTATGCCGTCCGCACCGAGCGCATCGAACACATCGCCGTTCTCTCGCGCGACTTCGGCCACGCTGTTCATGAATTCGAGGTGCTCGCGCTGGGCGTTGTTCACCAGCGCGACGGTCGGTTTCGCCATGCCGGCCAGCCAGGCGATTTCGCCCGGGTGGTTCATGCCCATCTCGATCACCGCCATGCGATGCGTGTCGCGCAGACCGAACAGCATCAGCGGCACGCCGATGTCGTTGTTCAGGTTGCCGCGCGTGGACAGCACCGTCGTGTCCGGATTCCAGCCGACGCCTAGCGCGTGCGCGCGCAGGATGGCGGCGATCATTTCCTTCACTGTGGTCTTGCCGTTGCTGCCGGTGACGCCGATCAGCGGCAGCGTGAAGCGGCTGCGCCAGGCGCGGGCGATGTCGCCCAGTGCCGTGCGGGTATCGGCGACACGGATCAGCGTGCCCGTGGTGTGCGCGCAGTCGGCGGCGATCACCGCTGCGGCGGCACCCGCTGCCTGCACGTCGGCGATGAAGTCATGCGCATCGAAGCGCTCGCCGCGCAGCGCGACGAACAGGTCGCCGGCTTTCACCGCGCGGCTGTCGGTCGAGAAGCCGGCGATGTCGACGTCCGGGCCGCTCAGCGTGCCATTGCAGGCGGCAGCGACGTCGGAGGCCTTCCACAGTGCGCTCATTGCACGCCTCCGCGGGCGGCGAGGGCGGCGGCGGCCTGGTCGGCGTCGGACCACGGCGTGCGCAGGCCCATGCGTTCCTGATAGTGCTCGTGTCCCTTGCCGGCGATCAGTACGACGTCGCGCGCGTCGGCGGTGGCGATGGCGGCGCGTATCGCGAGCGCGCGATCGACCTCGCGCAGCACGTCGGCACAGACCGGCAGCCCGGCCGCGATGTCGTCGAGAATGGCGTCCGGGTTTTCGCTGCGCGGGTTGTCCGAGGTGATCCAGGTGCGCGCCGCGTGCTCGTAGGCGACGGCCCCCATCAGCGGCCGCTTGCCGGGATCGCGGTCGCCCCCGCAGCCGAACACGCACAGCAGCTTGCCGCGCCGTGCTTCGGCCACCGGATGCAGTGCGCGCAGCGCCTGCTCGAGTGCGTCCGGCGTGTGTGCGTAGTCGACCACGACCAGCGGCTCGCCGTGGCCGCCGAGCCGCTGCATGCGGCCGGGCGGCGGCAGCAGTTGCCCGGCGACGCGCGCGGCGTCGGCCAGCGATACGCCGGCATGCAGCAGGCTGCCGGTGACGGCGAGCAGATTCTGGATGTTGAAGCGACCGACCAGAGCGGCGTCGACATGCGCGCGCTCGTTACCGTGCTCCATGTCGAAGCGCAGACCGTGCGCCAGATCGGCGTTGCGGGCACGCAGTCCGTGCACGCCGTGCGGCAGCTCGGCGTCGAGCGCGCAGCCGGTGACCGGCAGCCGTGCCGCGACTTCGCCGGCCAGCGAGCGGCCGAAAGCGTCGTCGGTGTTGATCACCCCGGCACACAGGCCGGGGTGGGAGAACAGGGTGGCCTTCGCGGCCGCGTAATGCTGCATGTCCGGGTGATAGTCGAGGTGGTCGCGGGTCAGGTTGGTGAACACCGCGGTGTGGATCCGGACGCCGTCGATGCGTCCCTGGTCGAGGCCGATCGACGACACTTCCATCGCGCAGGCGCTGGCGCCCGCGGCACGCAGGTCGGCCAGGGTCTGATGCACGCTGACCACGTCCGGCGTGGTGTTGGCCGATTCCGACAGCTCGCCGGGCAGGCCGCTGCCCAACGTGCCGATGACGCCGCAGCGCGTGCCGAGCAGGTCCATGGCCTGGGCGATCCACTGGCTGACCGAGGTCTTTCCGTTGGTGCCGGTGATGCCGATCACATGGAGCGCGGCGGAGGGGCGGTCGAGCAGATCGTCGGCCAGCGCGCCGGCGTGACTGCGCAGCGAATCGACCTCGATCACCGGTACTGCGGCGGCTGTCGGCGCGCCGCCCCCTTCGCACACCACCGCGCAGGCACCGCGCTCGATGGCCGCGTCGATGAAGCGACGACCGTCGGTGCGCTGGCCGGGCAGGGCGAAGAAGAGGTCGCCCGCTCGCACCTGACGCGAATCGGCGCGCAGCGCGCGCGGCGCAATGCCGTGACGGGACAGCGCGTCACGCACGCGGGCCACGACGGCTGCGGAGCGGGCGGTGCTCACCAGCCCTCCTTGCCGGTGGCGCTGTTGCGTGCCATCTGAAGCACAGGCACCGGTGCGTCCGGCGGTACGCCGGTGGCGCGCAGCGTGGCGTTCATGATGTCGGAGAACACCGGGGCGGCGACCTGGCCACCGTAGTGCACACCGTTGGACGGTTCGTCGATCATCACCGCGACGATGTAGCGCGGGTCGGACACCGGTGCGAAGCCGACGAAGGACGCGATGTACTTGTTCGCGTAGCTGCCGCCTTCGAGCTTGTGCGCGGTACCGGTCTTGCCGGCGACGCGGTAACCGGGAATCTGTGCCTTCGGTGCGGTGCCGCCGGCACCGGCGGCCATTTCGAGCATGCGGCGCACTTCGCGCGCGGTCTGTGCCGAGAACACCTGCAGGCCGTTGATCGGCGGCGTGTCGACGCGGGTCAGCGACAGCGGGATCAGGTCGCCATCGCGCGCGAACACGAGATAGGAACGCGCCATCTGCATCAGCGTGACCGACATGCCGTGGCCGTAAGACATCGTGGCCTGCTCGACCGGCTTCCAGTTCGCTGCCGGGCGCAGACGGCCGCCGGCCTCGCCGGGGAAACCGAGGCGCAGCGGCGAGCCGAAGCCGAGCTGGTCGTAGGTCTGCCACATTTCGGACGGCTTGAAAGTGCCGGCGATCTTGGCCACGCCGATGTTCGACGACTTCTGGATCACCTCGGCCAGACTGAGCGTGCCGTGCGGGTGTGCGTCGCCGATCGAGTGACGGCCGAAAGTGAGCTTGCCGGCGCAATCGACTGGCGTGTCGAAGGTGTAGCGGCCGCTTTCCAGCGCCATCGCGGCGATGAAGGGCTTGATGGTCGAACCGGGCTCGTAGGTGTCGGTGAAGGCGCGGTTGCGCAGCGGCGGGCCGGACAGCTGTTCGCGGTTGTTCGGGTTGTAGGTCGGCCAGTTGGCCAGCGCCAGCACTTCGCCGGTGCGCGAATCGACCACCACGGCGCTGCCCGCGCGTGCCTTGTGTTCGCTGACCGCCTGCTTGAGCCGGCTGTGCACCAGGAACTGCAGACGGGTATCGATGGCCAGCCGCACGTCGCCGCCGTCGCGCGGCGGTGACAGGACCTCGACGTCCTCGACCACGTTGCGGCGCGCGTCGGTGATGACGCGGCGCGCCCCGACCTTGCCGGTCAGCGGACGGTTCATCGCCAGTTCGATGCCTTCGAGACCGTTGTCGTCCATGCCTGTGAAGCCGACCACGTGCGCGCTCACCTCGCCGTGCGGGTAATAGCGACGGTACTCGGGTTCCGAGCGGATGCCCGGCAGCTTCAGCGCGAGCACCTGTTTCGCGACCTCGGGCGGCACCTGACGCTTCAGATAGCTGCGACCCCGGTTCTCCGGAATCTTGCGCGCCACCTCGCGGTGGTCCATGCCCAGCAGTTCGGCCAGCTGGCGGATCTGTGCCGGCGTGAGTTTCTCGGCGCCGATGTCGCGCGGGTTGGCCTTGGCATCGTTACGCGTCGGGCGCGATTCGGCGACGATGGCCGACACCTGGGTGCTCATCGCCAGCACCTGTTCGTTGCGGTCGAGCACGCGGCCGCGCGAGGCCGGGGTCGGCAGCACGCGCGAGAAGCGTTCCTCACCCTTGCGCTGATAGAACTCGTCGTTCACCACCTGCAGCCAGAAGGCGCGGGCAACCAGACCACCGAACAGCGCCATCATGACCACCAGCATCAGGCGGGCGCGCCAGGCGGGCAGCAGTTCGGCGAGCAGCGGGTTGTGGGCGAACTTCATTGTCCGGCCTCGGAGGGGTCGATGACGATGACGCGGTCGCGTTCCGGCGCGCGCATCTTGAGTTTGGATTCGGCCAGACCGGCGATGCGCGCGTGCGCGGCCAGCGAGCCCTGTTCGATCTGCAGCTGGCCCCACTCGGTTTCGAGTACCCGCATGCGCGTGAGCTCGCGTTCGAGTTCGGTGTGCAGCGCGCGCGAGCGGTGCTGCGACGACACCAGCGCGATGGCGCTGATGACCAGCGTGGCGATCAGCACGAAGTTCAGGCGCAGCACGTCAGGCCACCTTCTCGGCCACGCGCAGCGTGGCGCTGCGCGCGCGCGGATTGCGCGCGACTTCGTCGTTGCCGGCGCGGAAGCGGCCGATCAGTTTCATCGTTGGCTTCGGCAGCTGGTCGGCACGCAGCGGCAGGTTGCGCGGTGGCTGCGGCGGCGAGGCCTGATCGGCCATGTAACGCTTGACGATGCGGTCTTCCAGCGAGTGGAAGGAAATCACCGCCAGCCGGCCGCCCGGTCTGAGCGCGGCCAGCGCCTGCGGCAGCACTAGCGACAGCTCTTCAAGCTCCTGATTGATGAAAATCCGTAGAGCTTGAAAGCTGCGCGTCGCCGGATGCTGGCCCGCCTCGCGCGTGCGGACAGCGGCCGCCACGATCTGGGCAAGCTGGTATGTGGTGTCGACAGGCCGCTCGCTCCGAGCAGCAACAATCGCCTTTGCAATCGCTGAAGCAAACCGTTCTTCGCCATAGTCCCTGATGACCTCCCTGATGTCTGCTTCGTCGGCGCGGGCGAGCCACTGCGCCACTGTTTCGCCCCGGCTGGTGTCCATGCGCATGTCCAGCGGTGCGTCCTGCCTGAAACTCATGCCGCGCGCAGCTTCGTCGAGCTGTGGTGACGACACGCCGATATCGAGCAGCACGCCATCCACGCCGTGCACGCCCAGTTGTTCGAGTACTGCGCCCATTTCCGCGAAGCGCGCGTGCACCAGCGTGAAACGCGGGTCGGTGATGGCCTGACCGGCGGCGATGGCGGACGGATCGCGATCGAGCGCGATCAGCCGGCCGCCCGGACCCAGGCGCGCGAGCAGCGCGCGGCTGTGCCCGCCGCGACCGAAGGTGCCATCGACGTAAACGCCATCGGGACGCACCGCCAGTGCGTCCAGCGCCTCGGCGAGCAGTACGGGGATGTGCTCCATCTCAACCCCGCCCGGACGTCTGCGAGGACGGAAGCGCCGTCTGCCGGGCCACCCAACGTGCGGGCGTTGCGCCGTCGGAAGGCAGCGAACGAAGTGAGCGTGGGGGCACGAGCGCCGCCCGCCGGGCCGTCCCAAGGGCGAGCGCCGCCCCCTTGGGGGGCAGCGAACGAAGTGAGCGTGGGGGCACCATTCTCAGAGCCTGAAGGAACTGATGACTTCAGACGGCAGGGGCACTGCGCCCTCGCGGGCGTCACGCGCAGCCGCTTCGGCGTTCCAGCGGCCTTCATCCCACAGTTCGAAGCGGTTGCCACGGCCGACCAGCATGACGCCCTTGGTCAGGCCGGCGCGCTCGCGCAGGTCGGCGCCGAGCAGCAGGCGGCCGGCGCGATCGATGGACTCGTCGCGCGCATTGGCGGTGAAGCTGAGTTTGAAGTCGTTGCTGGCCTGATCGAGATCGGGCAGCTGGTCGAGGCGGGCGAGCAGGGCCTCGAATTCGGGCAGCGGATAGAGAAGGATGTGCTCGCGGGTGCGCGCCGTCATCACCACCTCGCCCTCGCACATGTCCATCAGCTTCTTGCGCGGACGAGCGGGGATGACGATGCGGTGCTTGTCATCCATGGTGAGGCGGGTCGTCCCGTAGAACATGCGCGTGCCCGTGTAAGCCCGTCAGCGGCGACGGGCTGGAGTGGCGGTCAGAGTTGTCTTTCCCACAATCACTCCACTTCTTATCCAATATTGCTCCACTTTAGCCATCAAGCGACGGGTGGTCAATAGCTGGAATGCGCTAAATCTATTTCTGCAACAAGGACTTAGCGGTAATATTCCACAAAGTCGTGAAATAAAAACCCTTTGTTTTTAATGGGATAGAAAATGAACTGAATGTGCGGTGTGAACAGATGCCCGCGCCATGCCGCTTCGTGGGGCGAAGTGGACGAAAGTGGGGCGGGTGTGCAGCCGAGTGGGGAAATGCGGGAGACTGACGGGGGCTGGAGTGGAAGTCCGCCTGTAAGCCGGGTTCTGTTGTGCGCGTGCGCACCGGCAACCATTCATCTGGGCGACGTGTTACCACGCCGCTCGAGCAGCCTACCCGGAAGCGACGCGAGCCGCGTCATGGCTTCCCTATTTGGCCTTGCCCCGGATGGGGTTTTGCATGCCGTGCACGTTGCCGCACACGCGGTGGGCTCTTACCCGGCGTTGCCGCCCGCCCGAAGGCGCACCATTTCAACCTTGCCTGTGCCTTGCGGCCATCGGCGGTATGTTTTCTGTTCCACTTTCCGTCGCCTTGGGCCGCGCTTTCGCGCGGCTTGCTGCGCCCGGCCGTTAGCCGGCATCCTGCTCTGCGGGGCCCGGACTTTCCTCCGCGCTTGCGCGCCGCGGTTGCCCGGCGGACTTCCGGCGCGGATTCTACCGCACCGCAGCCTGCGGCCCCGGACTATCAGGCGTTTGCCGGCTCGGTCGCGGCCTTGTGCAGTGTCGCGAACGTGTCGGCGTCCACCGCCGCGCTGAACAGGAAGCCCTGGAACTCGTCACACCCCTGCTGCAGCAGGAAGTCGCGCTGCGCCGCGGTCTCGACGCCCTCCGCCACGACCGAACGCTGCAGGCTGTGCGCCAGCGCGACGATGGCGCGGGCGATCGAACAGGCGTCCGCCTCGTCGGGCAGATCGGCAACGAAGGCGCGGTCTATCTTGATGCAGTCGATCGGGAAGCGCTTCAGGTAGGCGAGCGACGAGTGGCCGGTGCCGAAATCGTCGATGGCAATGCGCACGCCGAGCGCGTTGAGCGCATGCAGCAGCTTGACCGAACGCTCGGGGTGATCCATCAGCAGGCTTTCGGTGATTTCCAGTTCAAGCGCGTCGGCCGCCATGCCGCTGTGTTCGAGCACGCGGCCGACCTGGTCGGCAAAGCCGCGATCGGCCAGCTGACGGGCCGATACATTGACCGACACGCTGATCGGCGGCAGCCCAGCCTGGCGCCACGCTGCGTTCTGGCGGCAGGCGGTTTCGAGTACCCACAGGCCGATCGGCACGATGAGGCCGGTTTCCTCCGCCATGCCGACGAACTGGCCCGGCGGCAGCAGGCCGCGCTGCGGGTGCTGCCAGCGCAGCAGCGCTTCGCAGCCGACGACGCGCGCCGCGCCGCCGGCCACGCGCACCCGCGGCTGGTAATGCACGACCAGTTCGCCGCGTTCCATCGCCTGGCGCAGATCCGCCTCCAGCGCCAGCTGCTGCGACGAACGCCGGCTCATGTATACCGAGTAGAACTCGTACTGGTTCTTGCCCTTTTCCTTGGCGCGATACATCGCGAGGTCGGCGTTCTTGCGCAGGGTCTGCACGTCCTGACCATCGGTCGGGTACTGACTGATGCCGATGCTGGCGGTGACCGAGTAATCGCGTTCGTCGATGGCGATCGGACGACCGATCTGTTCGAGCACCTTCTGCGCAACGGCAGCTGCCTCGCTGTTGGCTTCGATGCCTTCGATCAGCACGACGAACTCGTCGCCGCCCAGGCGGGCGACGATGTCGGTGTCGCGCAGCGAGGCGCGCAGGCGCTGCGCGACCTCGACCAGCACCAGATCGCCAGCGTCGTGCCCCAGCGTGTCGTTGATGATCTTGAAGCGGTCGAGGTCGATGAACATCAGCGCGAGCCGCGTGTCCAGCGCGTGTGCGGCGACCAGCGCGCGCTGCAGTTCGATCTGGAACAGGGTGCGGTTGGGCAGGCCGGTCAGTTCGTCGTAATGGGCGAGCTGGCGAACGCGCTCTTCCGCGTCGCGGCGTTTGGATACGTCCATCACCGTACCGTCAATGATGACCACCTCGCCGCTGGTGTTGCTGACCGGATTGCCGCGCTCGTGTATCCAGCGTTGGCCGCGGCCCGGGACCTGGATGCGGTACTCGGCCTCATACGGCCGGCCCTCGCTGCACGCCGCCTTCCATGCCGCTTCGATGCGACCGCGGTCGGCATCGGCAATGCGGTCGAGATAGTCGCCCCAGGCGGGCATCCAGCCGCCGTCGTCGCCTCCGAGCATGCGCCGCGCCTGGTCCGACCACTCTGTCTGCCCGCGATCGACGCGGTGCGACCAGCTGCCTACTTCGGCGAGACGCTGAGCCTCGCGCAGGCTGGCTTCGCTCGTTCGCAGATCGAGTTCGACCTGCTGCGACTCGCGCAGCATGCGTCGCGTCAGCATCACGCCGACGACCAGCGACAGGCTGCTGACCACCAGCATGGCAACATTCAGGCCGCGGTGTATGCGGCGCGAAATGTCGCCGAGTGTCCATGAGAAGCGGACGGCCACCGACTCCAGTGCGTCATTGAGCTGGCGCACGCGCAGGGTCAGCACCGTGCGCTCGTCGGCCGTCAGGCCGCCTGCGCTGATCTGGCTGTGGGCGACGCGCGCCACGGCGTCGATCTCGCCGATCAGCCGGTCGCCCTCGGTCCACAGATCGATCGCCTCGCGCATCGGTGGCGCCCAGCGGAACCAGACGAACAGGCGGATGAGGCTGGGCACGTCGCCCGCGTCGTTGCCGCCATCGAGGAAGCCTTCAGCTGCTGCAGCGCGGTCAGGGTCCGGGCGGTCGAGCGCTTCGCGTGCCCGGCGGTCACCGAGCGTAACGCCGATGTTGCGGCGGTAGTCCGCGTAGTCGGCCTGGTCGCCCGAGGCGACGTAATTGAGCAGGTGCATCACCGCCGCCTTCTGCCCCTTGCTCCACAGGCTCTCGCCGCTGACATAGGCGCGGGCGCCGGACATGATTTCCATGCTCAGCGCGGCCAGGGCCAGCAGCAACAGCACGATGGCGATCAACGGCCACAGCAGGAACAGACGATTACCCGGCGACAGGCTGCGCGCGTTCGCGTCCATGCGGTGGCGGAGGCGTCTGTCGTTCTGGATATGTTTTGGCTGCGGGGTGTCGGCGGACGGCAAATGCCCCTCCTGCATGTCCTGATGCTGATGGGCAGTCTAGCGCGCTGGCGCCTCGGCGCGCATCGTGCATGGCGATTTCATGCGCCGGACCCGGCTGCGGTCCGTGATGCCTTTCACATCGTCCGGCCGTTCCGGCCAAGGCTCAAGATTCGCCGCTCGGCGGCCGTTCAATACAGGTCGCCCGAACCCCGCTGACCTTAACGTGCCGATGCGCTCGCTGTTCCATTTCGGTCGCCATGTCGCCCGCCACTGGCTGGCCTACCTGCTGCTCGCACTGACAGCCGGACTGCTGGCTGCCGATCTGTCGCATCTGTTCGGCGCCGCGGTGCGCGCGCGCTCTGCGGGATCCGGCGTCGCGCTGACGCTGGTGCCGACCCTGATCGCCTGCGTCGCGCTGTGGGCGGCCGGGACGAGGCTGGACGCCACACGGCGCGAACTCGATCACCTGCACGGCGTGCTCGAACGCGCGCAGACGCTCGGACGTACCGGCACCTGGGAACACGAGGCAGGGGCTTTCGACTGGTCGCCGCGGGCGCTCGCGATTCTCGGGCTGGACGCGACCCGCGTACGCGGTTTCGATGATCTGCTCGGCCATGTTGCCGTCGAGGACCGGGGGCAGCTTGAGCGAGCCTGGCGCGCCGCGCTGGCAGGTGCGCGTCACCGGACCGAGGTCTGTCTGACCGACGGGCGGGGTGATGTGCGCCGGATTCTGTTCGAGGGCCGTCTGGAGTCTGGACAGGAGGGCGACACGCCTCGTCTGGCCGGCATCGTTCAGGACATGAGCGAGCCTTACCGGATGCAGGGCGAGTTGCGACGCGCGATGCGCTACCAGCGGGCGCTGCTCGACAACTTCCCTTTCATGGTATGGCTGAAAGACCGCGATCTGCGCTTCCTGGCCGTCAACCGGCCGCTGGCCGAGGCCGGCGGGCTGGCCCACCCGGACGATGCGCGCGGCCTCGACGACGACGATCTTTGGCCGACCGAGCAGGCGATCGCCTATCGTGTCGAGGACATCGAGGTATTGCAGAGCCGGGCACCCAAGTATTCGGAGTCGGTCATCGACAGCGGTGATCGGCGTCACTGGTTCGAGGCATGGACGGCGCCGGTGCTGGACGAGGACGGCGGCTTGCTGGGCACGGTCGGTTACGCGCGCGACATCAGCGAGCGCAAGCGCGTCGAAGCCGCGCTGGCGCGCAGCCGCGACCAGTTCGCGATGCTCGGCCGGCTGCAGGCGCGCTTCATCGCCGGCGAGCCGGCGGATGCAGTGTGCGCCGGCATGCTCGACATCCTGTGCGAGCTGTCCGGCTGCGACGACGGCTTTCTCGGCGAAATCGCCCGCGACGCGAACGGCACGGCGCACATCGGCCTGCTGGCCTGTCGCGAGACCGACTGGCTCAGCGAGCGCGCCGACCTGATCGAAGGCGTGCTCGGGGCGAGCATTCACGGCTGCTCGTCGGGCAGCATCGTCGCCGCCGGCGCCGACTCGGCGGCCGGGCGCGGCCTGATCTGCGTTGCCGTCACCCGTGGCGAGCAACTGACCGGGCTGATCGGCCTGGCGGCCAAGGACGGTCGTATCGACGACGAACGTCTGGCCAGCGTGCAGGCTGCGGCCAGCACCTTCGGCCTCATTCTCGAAGCCGGCCTGCGCCAACGGGCGCGCCAGCACGCCGAAGCCGAACTGCTGCGCCACCGCGACCGGCTGACCGAGCTGATCGAGGTGCAGCTGAAGGACGGCGCCGCCGCGCAGCGCCTGGCCGAGCTGGCAAATGGCGCGAAGAGCGCCTTCCTCGCCGGTGTGTCGCACGAACTGCGCACGCCGATACACGCCATTCTGGGCTTCGCCCGCATCGCGCTGCGCGGTCGCCCTCCGTTGTGCGACGTCACTCGCCATCGTTTCGAGGTGATCCGTGAAAACGGTGAGCGGCTGCTCGCTCAGGTCGATGAGCTGCTCGATCTGTCGCGTATGGGTAACGGCACGCTGCGCCTGCAGCGCAGCCTGTGCGCAGCGCATGAAGTGCTCGACGAGGCACTGCGCGCCAGTGCTGGTGCGCAGCAGATCTCGGTGACGCCGCAGACCGGCGGCGCCGATGTGGCGATAGACGCCGACCCGGTGCGGCTGCAGCAGGCTCTGCGCACAGTGCTCGACCATGCAATCCGTCGTTCATCGTCGGACAGCCCGGTCGACGTGCAGCTATCGGCCAGTTCGCATGACGGACGCGGCGGCGTGACGATCCGTGTGTGCAGCAAGGGCCCCCACCTGACGGAACGGGAACTGAACAGCCTGTTCGATCCGTTCGGCCCGGCTGCGATACAGCGTCCGCCCGGTGGCGGGACCGGCGCCGGCCTCGCCATCTGCCGCGAAATCGTGAACCTGCACGACGGCCGGGTCGAGGCGCGCACGCTCGACGCGACCGACGCGGCGGAAGGCCTCCTGCAGATCGACGTCTGGCTGCCGGCGGCTTCGCCGCAGGCGGGTGAGCTGCTCAGTGGCGACCCAGTACCATCCGCGCCGCTCGATCGCCCCACCACGCAGCCTCCTCGAACAGCGACAGACCGCTGACATCGGCATGGGCGTGCAGCACGCGCCCGTCGCGGTCACACAGGGCGCGCGCTGGCGCGTCGATGAACCCTGGTTGCGGTATCGCCATCGCGTGCGCGCGCAGCACCAGTTCGACCGCACGGATGCGGCGGCGCCAGCGCCCGTCGTAGGCGAGGTCGAGGTCGGCGAGGGCGAGCTCCAGCAGCGCCGCGTCGTCGGCCGAGGCCAGCCAGCGGCGGGCCTCGTCGGCGCTCGTCCAGCCCGACTGATAGGCGGTGAACACCGTTGCCGGTGGGCGGGCGACACGGGTGAGTTGATGCGTCGCGACCACATAACCGAGGCCGCGACCATCGTGCACCACGTTGTCCCACGCCAGATCGACACCCGCCCGCTCGTGCGGAAAGCCATCGAGCAGCACGTTGGCGACCAGCCATGGCGCGGTGGGTGGCAGCGCTTCGCGCGGCAGAGCGACCGCCAGTTCGGGGTCGATGCGGCGGGCGACGTGCAAAGGCATCGCGCAGATGGCATGCCCGGCCTGCAGCAGCAGGCTGCGCCCGTCGGGCGCCAGCACCGTGATGTTCACTCCGCTGCGTCCGGCCCGCAGCTGCACGGCGTGCCCGGCCAGCGTCCGCGTCGCGCCAAGCTTTCTGCGCAGGCCGCCGGTCAGCGCCGACAGGCCCTGCGGCCAGGTCAGTACCGTGCCGGCCTCGGCGTTGCGGGCTTCGCCGCGCCGGCTGCAGAAGTAGTGCAGGCCGGCCCAGGCCGAGATGGCGCCGGCCGGCGCACCGTAGTCGTCGCGCATCGCATAGTCGATGTAGCGGCGCAGCGCCGGGTGGCGATGCGATTGCGCATCGAGCCAGGCGGCGAAGCTGACGCGGTCGAGTGCACGCAGCGCGGCATCGCGCGAACAGGCGGCCAGCGGCACGGTGAAGGCGAACAGACCATCTGCGCCGCGACGTGCCGCCCAGTCGCGCATCGCCGTCTCGAAGCGATCGGCCGCGGCTGCGTCGTCCACCGTCGATCGCGGCAGCAGGCCCTCGTACCAGATGCCACCGGCCAGCGTGCGCTCGGCGGCCGGATGAACCAGCGCCTGTTCGTCGTATTCGGGTGCGGCGTCGCGCGGATCGCCGCGCAGCACGCCGAGGTCGGCCAGCATTTCACGCACGTGCATCGCATCGCGGCCGGGCAGCGGCAGGTAGTGCGCACCACGTGGGCAGGCGAGGCCGCCGAGCGCGCCGGCGGCGGCGTTGCCGTCGGGTTCCGGGCCATCGACCAGCACCACGTCGCGCTGCCCCTCGCGCGCCAGCCGCCAGGCCGCACTCAGCCCGGCGACACCGGAACCGAGGATGGCGACCGCGCAGCGCAGTTCGCCGGAGGGTGGGGGCACGGCGACGGCGTCGCGCAGTGCATGGCCTTCGCGCATGCCAGGACGCAGCACAGTGATCGTCTGCGGCGTACGCGCGTCGCCGCAGGCGGCGAGCAGCGGCAGACTGGCGGCGGCGGTCAGGAAGCTGCGGCGCTTCATCGCATCTGCCGTGACCAGTCTTCTTCGAAGTAGTGCACCAGCATTTGCGTGTTCAGCCGATTCGGTTCGACCGCCGGCGCGCGCATGTCCGGCGGGAAGTCGAACATCTGCGCCAGCGTGGGTGCGTCGAGGTGGCGCAGGCCGGCGGGCAGGTCGAGCGGCGGCCGGTAGCCGGCGTCGCGGCCGGCGATGATGAAGCCCCAGTCGCCGAAGCTGGGCACGTTGGCGTGATAGGGCGCGGTGTTCAGGCCGGCTTCGCGCAACGTCGCGTCCACGCACCAGTAGGCGCGCGGCGCATACCAGGGCGAGGTGGACTGCACAACGATCAGACCGCCAGGCGCCAGCTGGCGCGCCATCAGACGGTACATGGGCACCGCGTACAGCTTGCCCAGCGCGTAGTGTGACGGGTCGGGAAAATCGGCAACGATGAGGTCCCAACCCGGGCCCGGCGCGGTCTCCAGCCATTGCGCGGCGTCGGCGTTGACGGTGCTCACGCGCGCATCGCGCAGCGCGAAGCCGTTCAGCGCGGCCAGTGCATCGGTGTCGCGGAACAGCCGGGTCATCGCCGGATCGAGTTCGACCAGCGTCACCTGCTCGATCTGCGGGTACTTCAGCACCTCGCGTACCGCCAGTCCGTCGCCGCCGCCCAGCACCAGCACGCGCTTGGCCTGCGGCAGCGCCGCCAGTGCCGGATGTACCAGCGCCTCGTGGTAGCGGTGCTCGTCGCGGGTCGAGAACTGCAGGTTGCCGTTCAGGTAGAGCCGTGTGTCGTCCTGCCAGCGGGTGAGCACGATGCGCTGGAAGGGCGTGGTTTCCTGATGCACGATGGCGTCGCCATAGAGGCCGGCTTCGGCCGCGTCGGTCAGTTTCTGCGCCCAGGCCAGTGCGGCCAGCAGCACCGCCAGCACCAGCCAGCCGCGCAGCATCAGCGCCCGCGCCTGTGGCAGTTCCGCGCGGTAGCGACGGGTCACCCACAGACCGATGCCGGCATTGAGCAGGCCGAATACCACCGCCGTGCGCGCCAGCCCGAGCAGCGGCGCGAAGACCAGCGGGAACAGCAGGGACACCACCAGCGCGCCGAGGTAATCGAAGGTGAGCACCCTGCTCACCAAGGCCTCGAAAGCCTGTTTGCGCTGATGCAGCAGGCGCATCACCAGCGGGATCTCCATGCCCACCAGTACGCCGATCAGCAGCACGATGGCGTAAAGCGACACGCGGAAGGGGCTGCCCGCCCAGGCGTAGATCAGGAACAGTGCGCAGGCGGACAGGCCGCCGAGCAGGCCGACCATCAGTTCGATGTCGATGAAACGGGCCAGCACCGCGTTGTCATCGACGTACTTCGACAGGTGGGAGCCGATGCCCATCGCGAACAGATAGGTGCCGATGATGGTGGAAAAGCGCAGCACCGACTCGCCCAGCAGATAGCTGGCGATCGCACCAGCGATCAGTTCGTAGGCGAGGCCGCAGGAGGCGACGACGAAAACCGCGACGATCAGTCCGGGGTGGGGCGAGCCGGCGTCCGTGCCGCGTGTCTCGGTGCCATGCAGATCGGGTTCGGGGCGGGATTGCGGCGGCATGGGGCAGCGGCTAGAGTGCGTGCGCACAGAACGCACAGAAGGTTGGAGACGCGCAATCATGCCGCAACTGCCGGTGGATCAGTTCTACCTGTACATGAAGCACCTGCTGTCCGGGCTGATCATGGTCGGCCTGTTCGCGGCCGTCTATGTACGCTTCACGCCCTTCCACGAAATGCCGCTGATCCGCCGCGGCTGCACCGCCGCCGCACTGTCGCTGGCCGGCGCCATCATCGGCTTCTCGCTGACCGTCGCGTCCAGCATCCTGCACAACGACCACTACCTGATGTTCATCGCCTGGGGCACGCTGGCGGCGGTGGTGCAGATGGCCGCCTATCTGCTGATCGAGCGCAGTCTGCCGGAAATGAAGGCGGCGATCGAAGCGAACAATGTGGCGATGGGGGCGCTGATGGGCACGGTATCGCTGGTGGTCGGCGTGATCAACGCCGCCTGTCTTTCCTAGAGGAGTTGACGATGGGTATCGGGGATTTCATCAAGAAACAGTTCATCGACGTACTGCAGTGGAACGAGGACGGCGATGGCGTGCTGGCCTGGCGCTACCCGATGCAGGACTTCGAAATCCAGTACGGCGCGAAGCTCACGGTGCGCGAGTCGCAGATGGCGGTGTTCGTCAATGAAGGCAAGGTGGCTGACGTGTTCGGTCCCGGCCTGCATACGCTGAACACGAACACGCTGCCCATCCTCACCTACCTGCAGAACTGGGACAAGCTGTTCCAGTCGCCCTTCAAGAGCGACGTCTACTTCTTCAGCACGCGCCTGCAGCTCGGCCGCAAATGGGGCACGCCGCAACCGGTCACGGTGCGCGACAAGGATTTCGGCATGGTGCGGCTGCGCGCCTTCGGCATGTATTCGTACAAGCTGGCCGACCCGAAGAAGTTCTTCACCGAGATCAGCGGTACGCGTGATACCTACACGGTCGAAGACCTCGAAATGCAGCTGCGCAATCTGGTCGTATCGACCATGAGCAGCACGCTCGGCAATTCCGCCGCGCCCTTCCTCGATATGGCGGCCAATCTGGGCGTCATGTCGGACGCGATGAAAACGGCGATGGCGCCGGTGTTCGAGCGCTACGGCGTGGCGATCGACAACTTCGCGGTGGAGAGCATCTCTCTGCCGGAAGAACTGCAGAAGGCGCTCGACACCCGCATTTCGATGGGCATGGTCGGCAATATGGCCACCTACACGCAGTATCAGACCGCCAATGCGATTCCGCTGGCGGCGCAGAACGAGGGTGGGCTGGCGGGCATCGGCGCCAGTCTGGGCGCGGGCCTCTCGATGGGGCAGGTGATGACCGAGGCGATGCGCAGCGCGCAGGCCGGCGCTGCGACGCCGGCGCCGGCGCCGGCTGCACCGGCAGCCGACGCGCCCGAAGTGCGGCTCGGCAAGCTGAAGTCGCTGCTCGACGGCGGGCTCATCACCCAGGCCGACTACGACACGGCCAAGGCCGAAGTGATCAAGCAGATCACCGGCGGCTGAGTTTCCGCGTGGCGATGTATCAGGCGGCCTGCCCCGGCTGCGGGGCGCCGGTCGAATTCCGCTCGGCTGCCTCGCGCATGGCGGTGTGCGGCTACTGCCGCACGACGCTGCTGCGCGACGCCGACGCCGTGCGCGACATCGGCAAGCAGGCGGCGCTGATCGAGGACCACTCGCCGGTGCAGATCATGACCAGCGGCCAGCACGCCGGTCAGGGTTTCACCGTCGTCGGCCGCATCCAGCTGCGCTACGAGCATGGCGTGTGGAACGAGTGGCATCTGCTGTTCGACGACGGCAGCAGCGGCTGGCTGGGTGATTTCGGCGGGCAGTTCGTGCTGACCCGGCCGGATGGCGATGCGGTCGGTCCGCCGCTGTTCGACAAGGTCGAGCCCGGCAACCGCTGGTCGCACGGTGGCGTGTTCTGGCACGCGGCGGATATCCGCAAGGCCGAATGCGTGGCCGCCGAGGGTGAGCTGCCCTTTCCGGTCGATGCGCGCTGGGTGGCGCGCGTCATCGATTACCGCCATCGCGACGAATTCCTGACGCTGGACTATTCCGATCTGCCGCCGGTCGCGTATCGCGGCAAGGCGGTCACGCTGTCCGCACTTCGTGCGCAGCACCTGCGTGACCCGGACGCGGTGGTGTCGCGGGCCGGCCGGCTGCATGGCGGCGTATCGACGCTCATCTGTCCGGTGTGCGGCGCGCCGGCGGCGGTGGTGCCCGGCGCGACCCAGCACCTGACCTGTCCGTCCTGCCGCTCGCAGATTTCACTGGCGGCCGGGCAGGCCGAAGTGGTGCAGCGGGAGGTGGCCGACGTCACAGCGGTGGGTGCCACGCTGCAGGCAGGCGAAACACTCACCATCGACGGTGTCGCTTGGCGGCTGATGGGGTGGATGCGCAGCGGCGTGCCCGACGACGCCGCTGAACCCGACTGGTACGAATACCTGCTGTTTGCGCCGATGCACGGTTTCCAGTGGCTGATCGAAACGCAGGAGGGCTGGCAGCAGGCACAGGTGCTGGACGACTGGCCGGAGTCCTTCACCGACACCTCGGTCGAATTGCGCGGCCTGCGTTACACCCGCCGTTACCTCTATCGCGCGGAAGTACGGGCGGTGGTGGGGGCCTTTCCGTGGTTTGCGCGCGTCGGTGATCGCACCGAGATTGGCGAATACGTGAGCGGAAAGTGGGTGCTCAATCTGGAACGGGGCGCGCATGAAATGGGCTGGTCGCAGGCCAAGCCCGTGGAGACCGATACCGTGGTCAGCTGGGCCGGCCGCAAGCTCGCCACGATCGCGCGCGGCCGACGCGCGGCCGAGGTCGCGCCATCCGGCGGCGGCAAGGCGGCGCTGCGACCGGTCGCCTGGGTGTTCACGGTGCTCATCGTGGTGATGAACCTGCGCTACATGCTGCCCTTCAACGTCGATGCAATGATGGTGACCGGTGTTCTCGTGTTCCTGCTATGGATACCGACGCAATCCGGCGACGAGGGAGAAGGCTGAACCATGGGGCGCCTGGCATTCGGTCTTTATGCGATGGTTCTGCTGGTCATCAGTCTGGCCATCAATGGTGACGACGATGACGGCGGTCGCTCGCGCTCCTATTCGTCCGGTTCAGGGTCCGGCTCGTCCTGGGGGTCGGGTCACAAATGAGCGTGCCACCGATCGGCCTGCACGTGCTGCTCGACCTGCATGGCGTCGAGCCTGATCTGCTTTCCGACCTCGCGCGGATCGAGGGGGTGCTCGATGAGGCGGCCCGTGCGGCCGGCGCTCATGTCCTCGGCGGCCATTTCCACCCTTTTGGCCCCGGTCTCGGCGTGACCGGCGTGCTGCTGCTGGCCGAATCGCACATCAGCATCCACACCTGGCCGGAACACGGCTATGCGGCGGTGGATGTGTTCATGTGCGGCAAGGCCGAAGCCATGACGGCCGCCCGGCTCATCGGCGAGCGGCTGCAGGCGCTGCGCATTGAGCTGCGTGAGTGCGCGCGCGGTCTGCGCGACGGGAGACTCACCGGCTGAAGACGACAGGCGGTTTCCGGACTGCCACGGCGAACGGGTACACTCACGGGCTGGCTTATAGACAAGGCCCTGCCTCGATGCTCAGACTGACCGAAATCAAACTCCCTCTGGACCACCCGGAGGCGGCGTTGCGCGCCGCCGTGCTGGAGCGGCTGAACATTCCCGACGCTGACCTGCTCGCCGTCCATGTGTTCCGCCGTGGCTACGACGCGCGCCGTCGTTCCGCCATCCACCTGATCTACACACTGGACGTCGAGCTGCGTGATGAAGCCGCGGTGATGAAGGCGCAGAAGCCGTCGCCGCACCTGCAGCCGACGCCGGACACCGCGTACCGGTTCGTCGCTCGCGCGCCTGACGGGCTGGCGGAACGTCCTGTCGTGATCGGCATGGGGCCGTGCGGCTTCATGGCGGCGCTGGTGCTGGCGCAGATGGGTTTCCGCCCCATCGTGCTGGAACGCGGTCGCGCGGTGCGCGAGCGCACCCAGGACACCTGGGGCCTGTGGCGCAAGCGGGTACTCGACCCGGAATCGAACGTGCAGTTCGGCGAGGGCGGGGCCGGTACTTTTTCCGACGGCAAGCTGTACAGCCAGATCAAGGATCCGAAGCACTACGGCCGCAAGGTGCTGAACGAGTTCGTCAAGGCCGGCGCGCCGGAAGAGATCCTGTACGTGAGCAAGCCGCACGTCGGCACCTTCCGGCTGGTCGGCATGGTCGAGAAGATCCGTGCCGAGATCGAGTCGCTGGGCGGCGAGATCCGCTTCCAGGCGCGGGTCGAGGACATCGTGATCGAGGATGGCGCGGTGCATGGCGTGAAACTGGCCGACGGCACGGAAATCGCCACCGGCCACGTGGTGCTGGCCATCGGCCACAGCGCGCGTGACACCTTCCGCATGCTGCATGATCGCGGCGTGTACATCGAAGCGAAACCCTTTTCGGTCGGCTTCCGGGTCGAACATCCGCAGAGCCTGATCGACCGCGCGCGCTTCGGCGACTTCGCCGGTCATCCGGTACTGGGCGCCGCCGACTACAAGCTGGTGCATCACGCAAAGAACGGCCGCTCGGTCTACAGCTTCTGCATGTGCCCGGGCGGCACGGTGGTGGCCGCGACCTCGGAAGAGGGCCGCGTGGTGACCAATGGCATGAGCCAGTATTCGCGCAACGAGCGCAACGCGAACGCCGGCATCGTGGTCGGCATTTCGCCGGAACAGGACTACCCCGGTCATCCGCTGGCCGGCATCGACCTGCAGCGCGCGCTGGAATCGCGCGCCTTCGAACTGGGTGGCGGCGACTACAACGCGCCCGGTCAGCTGGTGGGCGATTTCGTCGCCGGTCGCCCGTCCAAGACGCTGGGCGAGGTGGAGCCGAGCTACAAGCCGGGCGTTACTTTGGGCAGCCTGGCCAGCGCGCTGCCGGAATACGCGATCACCGCAATGCGCGAGGCCTTCCCGGCCTTCGATCGACAGATCAAAGGCTTCGGCCGGCACGACGCCGTACTGACCGGTGTCGAGACGCGCACCTCGTCACCGATACGCATCAAACGCGATCCGGTCAGCTACCAGAGTCTGAATACGCGTGGCCTTTTTCCGGCGGGCGAGGGTGCGGGCTACGCCGGTGGCATCCTGTCGGCGGCGGTCGATGGGATCGAGGTGGCCGAGGCTGTCGCGCTGAGCATGGTTGCAGGCGCAGCCTGATGCGGGTCAGTCGCCGCGCTCGAAAAAGTGCAGCACGCGCTGCGGCAGCCAGTCGAGTCGCCCTTTCGGCGCGCCGCTGACATAACCGACGTGGCCACCCTGCGCGGTGTATTCCGGTCGCACGTCGGACGACAGCAGATCGGGTGTGGCGAGCGACCAGGCGGGCACCATCGGATCGTTCAGTGCCTGCAGCAGCAGCAGCGGCGTGCGCACCGCCTTCAGCAGCGGGCGTGATGCACAGCGCGTCCAGTAGTCGTCGGCGTCACGGAAACCGTGGATCTGCGAAGTGACCGCGTCGTCGAAGGCGCGGATCGAATTGCAGGCGGCGATCGCTGCCTCGTCCAGCAGGCCGGGGAAACGCTGCGCCTTGAGCAGCGCGCGCGGTTTCATCGTGCGCAGGAAATACTGCGTGTAGACGCGGTTGAAGCCCTCGTCCAGCGCTCGGCCAGCAGCGCCCAGGTCGACCGGTGCGCAGACGGAGGCGGCGGCGGTGAGCCACTTCGAGGCCGCCTGCCCCTGCTCACCCAGCCATTTGCACAGCACGTTGCCGCCCAGCGACACGCCGACGGCGTACACCGGTCGGCCCTCGTTGCGCGGAACGACACGCGGGAGCAGCCAGTCGAGTTCGGCGCTGTCGCCTGAGTGGTAGGCGCGCAGCAGTCGGTTCGGCTCGCCCGAACAGCCGCGCGCATGGACGACCGCGCCGTTCCAGCCGCGCGCGGCCAGCGCATGCATGAGCGCCTTCGCGTAATGACTGCCGGAACTGCCTTCGAGCCCGTGAAACAGAAGCACCAGCGGCTGGGTGGCCTGCCGTGGCAGCCAGTCGATGTCGACGAAATCGCCGTCCGGCGTATCGAGGCGTTCGCGTACGAGCGTCGGCATGGCCTGCGGAATGAAGCGCGGCCAGATGGTCTGTGCGTGGCCGCCGGGCAGCCACGATGCGGGACGGAAGGGTGGCGGGGCGGTCACGCCGGGCGCGCGTGTCAGTGAAGGATCTTCGGCGCGTCGCCGACGTCGTGCGCGGCCGGCAGCGACGACGCGTGGTGCAGCACCATATGCCAGCCGAGCGGCCCGCGCGCGTACACATTGGTCACCGCCAGCAGCGGCCGCGGCTGGCGCTCGCCCGCCACGGTGACCGTTTCCTGCACGCTGTGGATGGCCTGCAGCGCGCCCTGGATGACCAGCGCATTACCGATGCGCACATCGGCGTGCGCAGCGGCAAAGCTGCGCCGCCACGCTTCGCGCACCGCTTCGTAGCCGCTGGCGCGCTGGCAGCCGGCGAGGATGCACACGATGTCATCCTCGTCGGCCCACACGGCCATCATGCCTTCGATGTCGCCGCGGTTGCGTGCGTCGTAGAAGGCGGTTTCCGCCTCCTGGGCCGAGGCGAAGAAGGTCTTGCGCTGGACTTCCATCCGCGCGCCGCTCAGTGGCCGGCGATCGCCGGACCGTGATAGCTGTAGCGGGTGCCGCAGTACGGACAGGCGGCCTGCCCGGTCTTGGTCACGTCGAGGAAGACGCGCGGGTGGCGCGCCCACAGCGGCGCACCGGGCAGCGGGCAATGCAGCGGAAGGTCGTTCGCGCTGACTTCGATTTCGCGTGCGTGGTCGCGGCTGGAATCGTTACCGGCTTGGGTCATTTCAATGTGCTCCGGACAGGGAGAGGGCGCGCAAGCGCCGCGGAACGGGAAAGGTGCGCGGCAAGCGCCGCGCACCGGTTCAGATCCTGGTGAGCCAGCGGTGGTATTCCGGCGCGCGGCCGTTCACCACGTCGAAGAAACGGGCCTGAATCTTTTCGGTGACCGGGCCACGGCTGCCGGCACCGATGATGCGGCCGTCCAGTTCGCGGATCGGCGTCACCTCGGCGGCGGTGCCGGTGAAGAAAGCTTCGTCGGCGGTGTAGATGTCGTCGCGGGTCAGGCGCTTCGACACCACCTGGTAACCCAGTTCGGCGGCGATCTCGATCACCGACGCGCGCGTGATGCCGACCAGCGCCGACGCGATTTCCGGTTCGTAGATCTTGTTGTCCTTGATCACGAACAGATTCTCGCCCGCACCCTCGGCGACGAAACCATCGACGTCAAGCAGCAGCGCTTCGTCGTAGCCGTGTTCGGTCGCTTCCATGTTGGCGAGGATGGAATTCGCGTAGGTACCGGAATACTTGGCGCGGCACATCGACACGTTGACGTGGTGGCGCGAGTAGGACGAGGTTTTCACGCGGATGCCGCGCTTCAGACCATCCTCACCGAGGTAGGCACCCCAGGGCCAGGCTGCGATCGACACGTGCACCGAGGCGCCGCGGGTCGAAATGCCCATCTTTTCCGAGCCGAAGAAGGCGATCGGGCGGATGTAGCAGGACTCCAGCTTGTTGGCGCGCACCACTTCGAGCTGCGCTTCCATCAGTTCTTCGCGGCTGTAGGGCATCTTCATCATGTAGATGTGCGCCGAATTGAACAGCCGGTCGGTGTGTTCCTTGAGACGGAAGATGGCGGTGCCGATTTCCGTGTTGTAGGCGCGTACGCCTTCGAAGACCGCCAGACCGTAGTGCAGGGAATGCGTCAGTACGTGCGTGGTGGCCTCGCGCCAGGGCACCATCTTGCCGTCGTACCAGATAAAACCGTCGCGGTCGGCCATCGACATGGGAAACACTCCAGAGATTGCGGTAAACCAATGATTTTAGCCGAAGCCGGCCGTTCGGCGGCGGTCTTGGCGTAGCCGCCGCGTTAAAATCACCGCATGAGCGAACGTATCTGGAAACCCAACGTCACCGTGGCTGCGCTGATGGAAGATCGCGGCCGCTTCCTGATGGTGGAAGAGCACACCTCCGGCGGACTCATGCTGAACCAGCCCGCCGGCCATCTCGAAGAGGGCGAATCGCTGGTGGACGCCTGCGCACGCGAGGCCATAGAGGAAACCGCACACCCCTTCGTGCCGCGCGAACTGGTCGGCGTGTACCAGTGGCGACGGCCGGACGGCGAGGTGACCTATCTGCGCTTTGCCTTTGCCGGCGACGCCGGCGAGCAGATCGCCGGACGCGCGTTGGACGACGGTATCGTCCGCGCGATCTGGATGACGCCGGCCGAAATCGAGGCCAGTCGTGCCCGGCATCGCAGTCCGCTGGTGTGGGCCTGCGTGCAGGACTGGCTGGCTGGCGTCCGTCTGCCGCTGACGGTCGTGCGGCACTTTTCCTGATGCACCGTGCCGCTTGCCTGCTGACGCTGCTGCTGAGCGTGACGGTCGCACGCGCGGATCACGCGACTGCCCTCGACGTCTGCTTCAACTACAGCTGCCTGACGACGCAGACCGTCCTCTACAGTGAGGCGCACATGCGGTCGCTGCGCAACGAACTTATGCTGGCGGCCGATGCGGCGGAAGAGCGTCTGCGGCTGCAGGACGCCGTCGCCCGCATGTACCGCTGGGCCGGCGAACAGTCGCCCATCCACGTCGACCGCGCAGGCGATTTCCTCGACGACGGTGCTTACGGACGCATGGACTGCATCGATCATGCGCAAACCACGGAGCGCATGCTGGAAGCGCTGCAGGCGGCGGGCGCGCTGCGCTTCCACCGTGCAGCCGGCATCGAGCGGCGACGCAGCTGGCTCATCATGCAGCACTTCAGCGCGACAATTGAACAGAACGACGGTGGCGGCCGCTGGGCCGTCGACACCTGGTTTCGCGACCATGCCGAACCGGCGGTCGTGATGGATATCGAAGAATGGAAGGATGGGGGCTACCCGGATGAATGAGGCACTGGCGGGTATTGCACCCGGAAATGGCGAAACCGTCGTCGTCGGCATGTCCGGCGGCGTCGATTCGTCGGTATCGGCGCTGCTGCTGAAGCAGGCCGGCTACAAGGTGGTCGGCCTGTTCATGAAGAACTGGGAAGACGACGACACCGACGACTACTGTTCGACCCGGCAGGACCTGATCGATGCCGTATCGGCCGCCGATGTGATCGGCATGGAACTGGAGGTCGTCAACTTCTCGGCCGAGTACAAGGACCGCGTGTTCGCCAGCTTCCTGCGTGAGTACCAGGCCGGCCGCACGCCGAATCCGGACGTGCTGTGCAATGCCGAGATCAAGTTCACCGCCTTTCTCGACCACGCGATGCAGCTGGGTGCGACCCGCATCGCGACCGGCCACTACGCGCAGGTACGCGAGTTCGAGGGCAGCTTTCAGCTGCTGAAGGGCGAAGACGGCACCAAGGACCAGAGCTATTTCCTGCACCGGCTGAATCAGGCGCAGCTGTCGCGCACGATGTTTCCGGTCGGTCACCTGTACAAGCGCGACGTGCGCCGCATCGCCGCCGATGCCGGGTTGGCGAATGCAGCGAAGAAGGATTCGACCGGCATCTGTTTCGTCGGCGAGCGGCCGTTCCGCGAATTCCTGCAGCGCTATCTGCCGGTCACGCCGGGCGAGATCCGCGATCTGGACAGCGAACGCGTGCTCGGCCGGCACGAGGGCCTGATGTATCACACGATAGGCCAGCGCAAGGGCCTGGGTATCGGCGGCCTGAAGGGCATGGCGGACGACGCCGGCGAGCACGAGGCCTGGTACTCGGCGCGCAAGGACATGGACAAGAACGTGCTCTACGTCGTGCGCGGCCACGACCACCCGGCCCTGCTGTCGGGCAGCTTGGTGGCGAGCGACCTTTCCTGGGTGTCGGGCCGCCCGCCGCACACGCACTGGGTGTATGCGGCGAAGACGCGCTACCGCCAGCCGGACGCGCCGTGCAGCATCGACGCGGTGGATGCCGAACGCTGTGAAATCGTGTTCGCCGAGCCGCAGTGGGCGGTGACGCCGGGGCAGAGCGTCGTGGTTTATGAGAGCAAGGTGTGCCTGGGCGGCGGCATCATCACCGGGGCCACGCCAGCGGCCTGAACGCCGCCTTCGAGGTCCGGCCGCGCGGCGCGCCGGACCATCGTTGCTTACTCGTGCGGCACCGTATCAGCCAGCGAGGGGCGCTGCATCAGTTTTTCCTGCAGGCGGGCGAGATTGGGATGGGCGGCACGCCAGTCCAGCTCAGGCATGCGGAAATCGAGGTAGCCGAGCGCACAACCGACCGCGATGTCGGCCAGCGTAATGCCGTTTCCGTGGCACCAGGCCCCGTCGCCGAGGTCTTCCGCCAGTGCGACCAGCGCGCGGTCGATCTTGACGCGGTGGCGGGCGATCCAGCCTGCGCTGCGTTCGTCGTCCGGGCGGCGGCGCTCGAGCACGATGGTCACCGCGGCGTCGGTCATGCCGTCGGCCAGTGCCTCCCAGCGCTTGACCAGCGCGCGTTCGCGCGCGGTCGACGGCAGCAGCTTGTTGTTCGGCGCCACACCGTCGAGGTATTCGACGATCACGCGCGAATCGAACAGGCGGGTGTCGTCATCGAGCAGCAGCACAGGAATCTTGCCCAGCGGGTTCAGATCGGGCACGCCGCTGTTGTCCACCCAGGGCGAGTCGATCACGAATTCGCAATCGATCTTCTTTTCGGCGAGCACGACACGCGTCTTGCGCACGTAGGGGCTGGTGAGGGAACCGACGAGTTTCATGGACAGCACCGTTTGACGACGCCGGAATTATAGCGTCCCGCTTACGGTGGCCACGCCGGAGCCACCGTAAGCACATGATAAAATTCGTGCTGCGTTGCACGACGCGTGTGCGCCGTGCAATCCCTTTCCCTTCTTTCCGCAGGTTTCCTCATGAGTGCCCACACCCTTTCCGCGCTGTCGCCGCTGGACGGCCGCTACGCTGCCAAGCTCGACCCGCTGCGCGGCCATTTCAGCGAGTACGGCCTGATCCGCAACCGCGTCCGCGTCGAAATCGCCTGGCTGTGCGCGCTGGCCGCCAGTCCGCAGATCGCCGAGGTGAAGGCATTCTCGCAGGCCACGCTGGACGAGCTCGCTGCGGTCATCCGCGATTTCAGCGTCGATGACGCCGCCGCGATCAAGACCATCGAGGCGCGCACCAATCACGACGTGAAGGCGATGGAGTACTGGCTGAAGGAACGTCTGGCGAAGAACGCGGAAGTGACCGGCGTGTCCGAATTCATCCACTTCGCCTGTACCTCAGAAGACATCAACAACGTGTCGCACGCGCTGATGCTGAACGAAGCGCGCACCGAGGTGCTGCTGCCTGCGCTCGACGCCGTGATCGAACGCCTGCGCGGCATGGCGCACGAACTGGCCGACGTTCCGATGCTGTCGCGCACGCACGGTCAGCCGGCCAGCCCGACCACGCTGGGCAAGGAGATGGCCAATATCGCCGCACGCCTGATGCGCGCCCGCGCGCGCATCGCCGCCGTCAGCCTGACTGCCAAGTTCAATGGCGCCGTCGGCAACTACAACGCCCACTTGTCCGCCTACCCGGATGTCGACTGGTCGCAGTTCAACCGCGAATTCATCGAATCCTTCGGTCTCGAATTCAACCCCTACACAATCCAGATCGAGCCGCACGACGCGATGGCCGAGCTGTTCGACGCGATGGGCCGCGCCAACACCATCCTGCTCGACGCGGCGCGCGACTTCTGGATGTACATCTCGCTCGGCTACTTCAAGCAGAAGCTGAAGGAGGGCGAGATCGGCAGTTCAACCATGCCGCACAAGGTGAACCCGATCGACTTCGAGAACGCCGAGGGCAATCTGGGCCTCGCCAACGCGGTGCTGCGCCACCTGTCGGAAAAGCTGCCGGTGTCGCGCATGCAGCGCGACCTGACCGACTCGACCGTGCTGCGCAATATGGGCGTGGCCTTTGGCTACAGCTTGCTGGCGCTGGATTCTCTGTCGCGCGGTCTGGGCAAGCTGCTGGCCGAACCGGCGGCGCTGGCGGCCGACCTCGATGCCTGCTGGGAAGTGCTGGCCGAGCCGGTGCAGACCGTCATGCGCCGCTACGGCATCCCCAATCCGTACGAACAGCTGAAGGAACTGACGCGTGGCCGCGGCATCACGCGCGAAGGCCTGCAGGCCTTCATCGCCAAGCTCGACCTGCCGCAGGCCGAGCGCGACCGTCTGCTGGCGATGACGCCGGCGAGCTATATCGGCGATGCGGCCCGTCTGGCCCGTGCCATCTGATTGATTGCGGAGAAACGAAGATGAGTTTTGCTGAAACCCTGAAGACGCTGCCCGGCGTGTCGCACCTGTCGGCGCTGCAGCTTCTGGACGCGGCCGGCGACGTGGTCGCCACCATCGAGAACAAGCCCGGCCAGGCCGGCTCGCTGGCGGTCTACAACCACCTCGCCCAGCTTCACGGTGCGATCACGCCCGATGCGGCGAAGCAGGCGCTGGACATCTACGCCGAGCACACCGTTGATGCGCGGGCCAATCCGGGCAAGCACCCGAACATCGACCGCCTGATCGCGCTGATCGACAGCGGCCAGACCTTGCGCGTGAAGCAGGTGTTCGCCCAGCCCTGATCGCAGCCGATAGACAAAAAGAAACCCGGCCGCGGCCGGGTTTCTTTTTGGGCGCAGGGTCGGTTCTCAGACCACAGCTTCCTGCTTCTGCTTGACCGGTTTCGCCAGTTGCTCGCGCTTGACGCCCAGCCACATGACCAGCGGGCAGGCGACCAGCACCGACGAGTAGATGCCGAAGCAGATGCCGATGGTCAGCGCGACCGCGAAGTAGTGCAGCGCCTCGCCACCGAACAGCAGCATCGACAGCACCATCATCTGCGTCGAACCGTGGGTGATGATGGTGCGCGAAATCGTGCTGGTGATCGCGTGGTCCAGCACTTCGGGCACGCTCATCGTACGCTTGCGTGCGTTGCGGAACACTTCGCGCACGCGGTCGAACACCACCACCGATTCGTTCACCGAATAGCCCAGCACGGCCAGCACCGCCGCCAGCACCGGTAGCGAGAATTCCCACTGGAAGGCGGCGAAGAAGCCGAGGATGATGACCACGTCGTGCAGGTTGGCGATGATGGCCGACACTGCGAAGCGCCACTCGAAGCGCATGGCCAGGTAGATCACGATGCCGATGATCACCAGCATCAGCGCCAGCGAGCCGTCGGCGGCCAGTTCCTTGCCGACCTGAGGACCGACGTACTCGACGCGGCGCAGTTCGGGCTTCGCGCCCTCGCCGGCCGACAGCGTGGCCATCACCTGCTGGCTCACCTTGGCCGAGTCGCTGTCCTTGACCAGCGGCAGGCGGATCAGCACGTCGCGTGCGGTGCCGAAGTTCTGTACCTGCGGGTCGCTGAAGCCGCTGTCGGTCAGCGACTTGCGCACCGCATTCAGATCGGCTGCCTCGCTGTAGGCGACTTCCATCAGCGTGCCGCCGGTGAACTCAACCGACAGATGCAGGCCGCGCGTGGCGAGGAAGAACACCGCGAGCAGGAAGGTCACCAGCGAAATGACGTTGAACACCAGCGCGTGGCGCATGAAGGGGATGTCGCGCCGGATACGGAAGAATTCCATGGCTGTTCAGCTTTCCTTGTGTGCGGTTCAGGCGCCTGCGCCCGGTTTCCAGACGGTGCCGATCGACAGCTTTTCGAGCTTGCGGGCACGGCCATAGACCATGTTTACCAGTGCGCGCGACACCACCACGGCACTGAACATCGAGGTCAGGATGCCGAGGCAATGCACGACGGCGAAGCCGCGCACCGGCCCGGAGCCGAAGATGAGCAGCGCCAGGCCCGCGATCATGGTCGTCACGTTGGAGTCGAGGATGGTCGCCCAGGCGCGTTCGTAGCCGGCGGTGATCGCCGCCTGCGGACTGACCCCGATGCGCAGTTCCTCGCGGATACGCTCGTTGATCAGCACGTTGGCGTCGATGGCCATACCCAGCGTCAGCGCGATGGCGGCGATGCCGGGCAGCGTCAGCGTGGCCTGCAGCAGCGAAAGCAGCGCGATCAGGAACAGCAGGTTGGCGGCCAGCGCCGCGGACGAGATGAAACCGAACACCATGTAGTAGACGATCATGAACGCGGCGATGGCAATGAAGCCCCACAGCGTCGAGTGGAAGCCCTTGTCGATGTTCTCGGCGCCAAGCGAGGGGCCGATCACGCGCTCCTCGATGATGTCCATCGGTGCGGCCAGCGCGCCGGAGCGGATCAGGATGGCCAGCGTATTCGTTTCCTGCGGGCTGAACTGGCCGGTGATCTGGAAGCGGTCACCGAACTCGCCCTGGATGGTCGCCACCGAAATGGCCTCGCCGCGGCCCTTCTCGAACAGCAGGATGGCCATCATCTTCTTCAGGTTCTCGCGCGTGACTGTGCGCATGATGCGGCCGCCGGTCGAATCGAGCTTCACTGCGACGGCCGGGCGGTTGGCGTCGTCGAAGGACGACTGCGCGGTTTCGAAGCGCTCACCGGTCAGGATGACCTGCTTCTTCACCGGTACCTGGGTCACGATGCCATTGCGTGCGCGCTCGGGATAGACCTCCAGCCCATCCATGTTCCCGCTGAGCATCGCTTCCTGGTCGACCAGGCGCACCTCCAGCGTTGCGGTGCGGCCGATCAGGTCCTTGGCCTTGGCCACGTCCTGCACGCCCGGCAGCTGGACGACGATGCGGTCCGCGCCCTGCTGCTGGATGATGGGTTCGGCCACGCCCAGTTCGTTCACCCGCTTCTGCAGCGTCAGGATGTTCTGCTTGATCGCCGACTCGCGGATGTCCTTCTCGGCGATTTCCTTCATGCGGCCGGTCAGCACGAAGTCGGCGCCGGATTCGCTCGTCGTCCAGGCCATGTCGGGCAGCACGCTCTCGACTGTGCCGCGGGCGGCGTCGCGGCCAGCAGCGTCGCGGAAACGCAGCGCGAGCGTGTCGCCTTCGCGGTTGATGCCGCCGTGACGGATGTTCTTTTCGCGCAGCTGGGTGCGCAGGTCCGAGGCCATCGAATCGACGCGCTTGGTCAGTGCGCCCTTCATGTCGACCTGCAGCAGGAAGTGCACGCCGCCGCGCAGATCGAGGCCGAGATACATCGGCAGCGCGCCGAAGGAGCGCAGCCAGGTCGGCGATTTCGACAGCAGGTTCAGCGCCACGACGTAGCGTGCGTCGTTGGCGTCGGGGTTCAGTGCCTTTTCGAGCACGTCACGCGTCTTCAGCTGGGTGTCGGTATCGGCCAGGCGCACGCGCACGCCGCTGTTGTCCAGCGTCAGGCCGGTGTGGGCGATGGACGCCTGCTTGAGCGTGTTTTCGACCTGCGACATCAGTTCAGCGTCGATGGTGACGCCGGTGCGCGCCGTCGACACCTGCACGGCCGGGGCTTCGCCGTAGAAGTTGGGCAGCGTGTAGATCAGCCCGAGCAGCAGCGCCACGATCACCAGCGCGTTTTTCCAGAGCGGGTAGCGGTTCATTGCGAGGCGGGAATCAGGAGGGGAAATGCCGGTGACGCTCGCCACCGGCCGGGCCGGAATGGCTTACAGCGCCTTCAGCGTGCCCTTGGGCAGCACGGTCGATACAGCTTGGCGCTGCACCGCGACTTCGACATTCGGTGCCAGCTCGACGGTGATGAAGTTGTCGCTCACCTTGACGATGCGGCCGGCGACGCCACCCTGGGTGACGACCTCGTCGCCCTTGGCCAGCGCTTCGACCATGGACTTGTGTTCCTTGGCGCGCTTCATCTGCGGGCGGATCATCAGGAACCACAGCACGACGAACATCAGGACGATGGGCAGCAGGCCCATGATGCCGCCGGTGGGATCAGCGGCGCCGGCGGCTTGCGCGTAGGCGGGGGAAATGAGCACGGTGGTCTCCGGTTGGACTTATTGGAAAGCTCGCGAGTATATCAGTCGAGTCCTACATGCCCGGGCGGGCAGGATTTGCTCACATATCGGCCCTTGCGAGTGGGTCAGACACCGCGCATGCGTTCGGCCAGGAAGGAAGCCGACCACTGAGCGTATCGTCCGCCCTCGATCGCTTCGCGCGCCTCGCGCGTGAACTGCTGGTAGAAGTGCAGGTTGTGCAGCGTATTGAGTCTCGCGCCCAGCATTTCGTTGCAGCGGTGCAGGTGGTGCAGGTAGGCGCGCGTGTAGTGCGTGCAGGTGTGGCACTCGCAGGAGGCGTCGAGCGGCGCGGTGTCGTCCTTGTAGCGCGCGTTCTTCAGCTTGATGTCGCCGTAGCGGGTGAACAGCCAGCCGTTGCGCGCGTTGCGGGTCGGCATGACGCAGTCGAACATGTCGATGCCGTAGCCGATCGCATGCACGATGTCCTCGGGCGTGCCGACCCCCATCAGATAGTGCGGCGCGTCCTGCGGCAGCCGCGGCGCCGTGTGCGCGAGGATGCGCTGCATGTCCTCCTTCGGTTCGCCGACCGACAGGCCGCCGATGGCGTAGCCGTCGAAGCCGATGTCCTTCAGCCCGGCGAGCGACTCGTCGCGCAGGTCTTCATGCATGCCGCCCTGCACGATGGCGAACAGCGCATTCGTGTTGCCCAGCTTGTCGTGTTCGTCGCGCGAGCGCTGTGCCCAGCGCAGGCTGAGCCGCATCGACTCGGCCGCGGTCGCGTGATCGGCCGGGTAGGGCGTGCACTCGTCGAAAATCATCACCACGTCGGAATTCAGGTCGTGCTGGATGCGCATTGACTCTTCCGGCGTCAGCATGAGCTTGTCGCCGTTGATCGGGCTGGCAAAGCGCACGCCTTCTTCGGTGATCTTGCGCAGCGCGCCGAGCGAGAACACCTGGAAACCGCCGGAGTCGGTCAGGATGGGCCGGTCCCAGCCCATGAAGCGATGCAGGCCGCCGTGCTTGCGGATGATGTCGGTGCCCGGCCGCAGCCACAGGTGGAAGGTGTTGCCGAGCACGATGCGCGCGCCCATGTCCTGCAGTTCGGCCGGGTCCATGCCCTTGACCGTGCCGTAGGTGCCGACCGGCATGAAAACGGGCGTTTCCACGGTGCCGTGCGCCAGCGTGACGCGGCCGCGGCGGGCGAGGCCGTCAGAGGCGAGCAGTTCAAACTTCATCGGAATCCCTCATGCGCGCCGGAATGAACATGGCGTCGCCGTAGCTGAAAAAGCGGTAGCGCTGCGCCACCGCGTGCGCGTAGGCGGCGAAGATGCGGCGCCGGCCGGCCAGCGCCGACACCAGCATCAGCAGCGTCGATTTCGGCAGGTGGAAATTGGTAAGCAGGCCGTCGATCACGCGGAAGTCGTAGCCGGGTGTGATGAACAGTCGGGTGTCGCCGCTGCAGGCGGTCAGCGGGCCGTCGCCACAGGCGGCGGCCGCCGATTCCAGGCAGCGCAGGCTGGTGGTGCCGACGGCGATGACGCGGCCGCCGGCCGCCCGGGTGTCAGCGATGGCCTGCGCGGTGTCGGCCGACAGCTGGAAGCGTTCGCTGTGCATCCGGTGCTCGGCCAGGTTTTCGACACGCACCGGCTGGAAGGTGCCGGCGCCCACATGCAGCGTCACCCGCGCGATGCGCACGCCGCGCGCGGCGACCGCAGCCAGCAGCGCTTCGTCGAAATGCAGGCCGGCGGTGGGTGCTGCGACCGAGCCGGTTTCGCGCGCAAACACGGTCTGGTAGCGTTCCTCGTCGGCTTCCGCCGCCGCGCGGTCGATGTAGGGCGGCAGCGGCAGGCGGCCGTGGCGCTCCAGCAGGTCGAGCAGGGGTGCGTCGGCCGGACCGCGCAGCACGAAGAACTCGCCATCGCGCCCCAGCACCTCCAGATCGAAGGCGTTCTCCATGCGCAACCGGCTGCCGGGTCTGGGCGTCTTGCTGGCGCGTACCTGCGCCAGCGCCTCGCGCTCGCCGGTCAGCCGCTCGATCAACACCTCGACCTGACCACCGCTGTCCTTCTGGCCGTACAGGCGGGCGTGCATCACACGCGTGTCGTTGAACACCAGCAGATCGCCGGGGTCGAGCCATTGCGGCAGGTCGCGGATGCAGGCGTCGGTCGGCGCGTCGCGGCCGACGACCAGCAGGCGGCTGGCGCTGCGTTCGGGCAGTGGCGCCTGCGCGATCAGTTCGTCGGGCAGGTCGTAATCGAAGTCGGAAAGCGTGAGCACGGCGTCGGACAGGGCGGAGAAGCGCGAAAAACCGCGCATTGTACCGCCCGGCGACTTGCCGGACGGCGTCGGTCGCCCGCATAATCCGGCCCTCTTCCCTGCCGGGATGGCGGAATCGGTAGACGCAGCGGATTCAAAATCCGCCGCCGCAAGGTGTGTGGGTTCGAGTCCCACTCCCGGCACCACGACGTGCACAGGTATACTTGCGCGTTTTTCACGCGCATCCCTCTTTTCGTGCAGGTCTTCCGCGCAATCCCGTCCGTCGCAGACACCCCGATCGCGCTGACCATCGGCAATTTCGATGGCGTGCACCTCGGTCACCAGACATTGCTCGCGCAACTGTCGGAGAAGGCGCGCGCGCTCGGCGTACCGGCCGCGGTGATGACCTTCGAACCGCACCCGCGCGAGTTCTTCATGCACGAACGCCGGCCAACGCGGCTGACCAGCCTGCGCGAGAAGCTCGAGCTGTTCCGCCGGGCAGGCGTTGATCGCGTCTATGTGTGTCGCTTCAACGCGCGCTTCGCCGCGCTCGGCGCGCAGGCCTTCATCGACGAGCTGCTGGTGCGCGGACTGGCGGTGCGCCACCTCATCATCGGCGACGATTTCCGCTTCGGTCGCGGCCGCGAAGGCGATTTCGAACGCCTGCGCGCGGCCGGCGAACAGCATGGCTTCTCGGTGGCGAGCATGGACACGGTCGAGATCGGTGGCGAGCGCGCCTCCAGTTCCGCCGTGCGCGAAGCGCTGGAGCAGGGCGATCTGGCGCGCGCGGAACGCCTGCTCGGCCGCCCCTACGCGATCAGCGGTCGCGTCGAGCACGGGCAGAAGATCGGTCGCCAGCTCGGTTTCCCGACCGCCAACATCCAGCTCAAGCACCGCTCGCTGCCGCTGTCCGGCATCTATGCGGCGACGGTCACCGGCGGCGGGCTGGTGAATGCGCCGGGCGCAGCCAGCGTAGGCGTGCGCCCGACGATTGCCGACGGGCTGCGCCCGACCTGCGAGGTTTATGTGCTGGACCGCGAGGTCGACCTCTACGACCAGCACGTGTCCGTGCGCTTCTGTCACAAGCTGCGCGATGAAGCGCGCTACGAAGGCCTGGATGCGCTGCGCGCAGCGATCGCGCAGGACGTGGCGAACACCCGCGCGTGGTTCGCCCAGAACCCGATTTCCGAAGACTGAACCTGGCTGATCAAGATGGCTGATTACCGTACGACGCTGAACCTGCCCGACACCGCCTTCCCGATGCGCGGCGACCTGCCCAAGCGCGAACCCGGCTGGGTTCAGCAGTGGCAGCAGACGCAGCTCTACAAGCGCATCCGCGAAAAGGCCGCCGGCCGTCCGAAGTTCGTGCTGCACGACGGCCCGCCGTATGCGAACGGCGATATCCACCTCGGGCACGCGGTGAACAAGATCCTGAAGGACATCATCGTTCGCTCGAAGACGCTGGCCGGCTTCGACGCGCCCTACGTGCCGGGCTGGGACTGCCACGGCCTGCCGATCGAGCACCAGATCGAGAAAAAGCACGGAAAGAACCTGCCCGCCTCCGAAGTGCGCAAGCTTTGCCGCGCCTTTGCCGGCGAGCAGGTGGAGATCCAGAAGAAGGGTTTCATCCGCCTCGGTGTGCTGGCCGACTGGGACCGGCCCTACCGCACGATGGACTTCGGCAACGAGGCAGGAGAGATCCGCGCGCTGGCCGAAATGGTGAAGAAGGGCTGGGTGTATCGCGGCCTGAAGCCGGTGAACTGGTGTTTCGACTGCGGATCGGCGCTGGCCGAAGCCGAGGTCGAGTACCAGGACAAGGGCAGCCCGGCGGTCGACGTCGGCTTCCCGATCAGTGAGCGCGAGCGCGGCCGTCTGGCCGCCGCCTTCGGTCTGGCCGGACTGCCGGCGGGCAGCGTGCATGCGGTGATCTGGACCACCACGCCGTGGACCATTCCAGCCAACCAGGCGCTGAACATGCACCCGGAGCACGTGTATGCGCTGGTGCAGACCGACGCCGGCTGTCTGGTGCTGGCCGAGGCACTGGTCGAACAGAGTCTGAAGCGCTTCGGCCGCGAGGGTCGCGTGCTGGCCACCGCGACCGGCGACAAGCTGGAGCGCATCGCCTTCCATCACCCGCTGTACGAGCGCGAGTCGCCGGTGTTTCTGGCGGACTACGTCGGCCTCGACGCCGGCACCGGCATCGTGCATTGCGCGCCGGCCTATGGCGTGGACGACTTCAATTCCTGCATGAAGAACGGCCTGACCGTGGCCGACGTGCTGAACCCGGTGCAGAGCAACGGTGTGTATGCCGAGTCACTGCCCTTCTTCGGCGGCCTGCACATCTGGAAGGCGAACCCGGTCATCGTGGACAAGCTGGCCGAGGTCGGCGCGCTGTTCTCGCACGAAAAGATCCAGCACAGCTACATGCACTGCTGGCGCCACAAGACGCCGCTGATCTACCGCGCCACCGCGCAGTGGTTCGTCGGCATGGACCTGAAGCCGGAAGGTGGCCCCAGCCTGCGTGAGTCGGCGCTGAAGGCGATCGAGGACACCGCTTTCTACCCGGACTGGGGCAAGGCGCGGCTGGCCGCGATGATCGCCAACCGGCCGGACTGGTGCATATCGCGCCAGCGCAACTGGGGTGTGCCGATCCCGTTCTTCATCCATCGCGAAAGCGGCGAACTGCATCCGCGCACGGTCGAACTGATGGAAGCGGTGGCCACGCGGGTGGACGCCGAGGGCATCGACGCCTGGTTCAATCTGGATGCCACAGAACTGCTGGGCGCCGACGCGGCGCAGTACGAGAAGATCAGCGACACGCTGGACGTGTGGTTCGATTCCGGCGCCACTCACTGGCATGTGTTGCGCGGTTCGCACGCCGATCTGGCGCGCACCGACGGCGGCCCGGTCGCCGACCTCTATCTCGAAGGTTCGGACCAGCACCGCGGCTGGTTCCACTCGTCGCTGTTGACCGGCTGCGCGATCGACGGCCAGGCGCCGTACAAGGCGCTGCTGACGCACGGCTTCACGGTCGATGCGCAGGGGCGAAAGATGTCGAAATCGCTCGGCAATGGCATCGAGCCGCAGGAAGTCGGCAACAAGCTGGGCATCGAAACCCTGCGCCTGTGGCTGGCCTCGACCGATTATTCGGGTGAGCTGTCGATCTCGAAGGAAATTCTCGACCGCGTGGTCGAAACCTATCGCCGGCTGCGCAACACCGTGCGCTTCCTGCTCGCCAACATCGCCGATTTCGACGCGCAGGCCGACATGCTGCCAGCCGACCAGTGGCTGACCATCGACCGCTATGCGTTGGCGCTGACGCGCGACCTGCAGGCGCGCGTGACCGCCGATTACGAGCAGTACGAATTCCACCGCGTGGTGCAGGCGCTGCAGCACTTCGCGTCGGAAGATCTTGGTGCCTTCTACCTCGACGTGCTGAAGGACCGGCTCTACACCACCGCAGCCGGCTCGCACGCCCGCCGCTCCGCGCAGTCGGCGCTGTGGCACATCACTCAGACCCTGGTGCGGTTGATGGCGCCGGTGCTGGCCTTCACTGCCGAGGAAATCTGGACCGTGCTCGGCGACAAGTCGGCCGACAGCGTCATGCTGACCACCTGGCACGAGCTGCCGGAACAGGCGGACGAGGCGGCCCTGATGGCGCGCTGGACGCGTATCCGTGCGCTGCGTGCGGAATCGGCCCGCGTGCTGGAGACGCTGCGTTCGGAAGGCGGCATCGGTTCGTCGCTGCAGGCCGAGGTCGAGGTGCGCGCCGCTGGCGAACTGCACGACGACCTCGCGTCGTTGGGTGACGATCTGCGCTTCGTGCTGATCACCTCGGCCGCGACGTTGAAGAAGGCGGCGAGCGAGGCGGAGCAGGGCGTTACGGCGACGCCGAGCGCCCATGCCAAGTGCGCCCGCTGCTGGCATTACCGCGCGGACGTCGGCAGCAATCCGGAGCATCCGGAACTGTGCGGCCGTTGCGATGCCAATCTGCACGGTGCGGGCGAAGCCCGCGAACACGCCTGAAGCCGATGAACGCACGCCTTGCCGCCTGGCTCGCCCTGTCCGCCTTCGTGGTCGGGGTGGACCAGCTCACCAAATACCTGATCACGCAGTGGCTGAGCTATGGCCAGAGCTGGTCAGTGACCTGGTTCTTCGACCTCGTGCTGGTTTACAACCCTGGCGCGGCCTTCAGCTTCCTGGCCGACCACGACGGCTGGCAGCGCTGGTTCTTCATTGTGCTGACGTCCACGGTGTCGATCTGGCTGATCATGCTGATGCGCAAGCACGTCGCGGAAGTGGTGTTGCCGCTCGGCCTGGCGCTGATACTGGGCGGCGCGATCGGCAACCTGATCGACCGCGTCGTGCTCGGCGCCGTGGTCGACTTCCTGTATTTTCATGCCGGGAGCCGAGGCTTCCCGGCCTTCAACGTGGCTGACTCGGCCATCACAGTGGGCGTGGTGCTGATGCTGGCGGACCAGTTCGGTCTGTCGGACCGCTTCGCCCGCGCGGAGAAACAAGCATGAACGACACCGTCAAACCTGACAGCCTGGTCACGCTGCACTTCCGCGTAGCCCTGCCGGAAGGTGGTCAGGCGCTGATCAGCACCTTCGAATCGACGCCGGCCACGCTGCAGCTGGGCGGTGGCGAGCTGGCGCCGGCGCTCGAGGCGCGCCTTGCCGGGCTGGAAGTGGGCAGTCACCATGTGTTCGAACTGGAGCCGGGCGAGGTGTTCGGCGAGCACAAGGCGGATCTGGTCGAGCGCTTTGCGCGTCGCGACATCCCGGCCGATATCGAACTGGACGTGCATTCGGTGATCGAATTCACCGATAACGACGGCAACAAGTTTCCCGGGCTGGTGCGCGAACTGGACGAGCAGTCCGCGCTGATCGATTTCAACCACCCGTTGGCGGGCCGCGCCGTGCGTTTCGAGGTGGAGGTGATCGGTGTCTCCTGAGGGCGAGAACATGGACGTGCTGCTGGCCAATCCGCGTGGCTTCTGTGCCGGGGTGGAGCGGGCGATCGCGATCGTCGAGCGCGCGCTGGAGCAGTACGGGGCGCCGATCTACGTGCGCCACGAAGTGGTGCACAACAAGTTCGTCGTCGACAGCCTGCGCGCCAAGGGCGCCATCTTCATCGACGATCTGGCGCTGGTGCCGCAGGGCGCCACGCTCATCTTCAGCGCGCATGGTGTACCGCAGACCGTACGTCACGATGCGTCGTCGCGCGGCCTGCGCGTGTTCGACGCGACCTGCCCGCTGGTGACCAAGGTGCATGTCGAGGTCGCCAAGATGCGCGACGCCGGGCGCGAGATCATCATGATCGGCCACAAGGGGCATCCCGAGGTCGAGGGGACCATGGGGCAGGCGGAGGGCGGCATGTATCTGGTCGAAACCGTGGCCGACGTGCAGTCACTTCAGGTGGACGACCCGGACAAGCTGGCCTACGTGACGCAGACCACGCTGTCGGTCGATGACGCGCAGATCATCGTCGACGCGCTGCGAGCGCGCTTTCCGACCATCGTCGGTCCGAAGCGTGACGACATCTGCTACGCGACGCAGAACCGCCAGGATGCGGTCAAGTTCATGGCACCGCGCAGCGATCTGGTGCTGGTGGTGGGTTCGCCCAACAGTTCCAACTCCAACCGCCTGCGCGAAGTGGCAGAGCAGTTCGGCGTACCGGCGCACCTGATCGACAACGCCAGCCAGATTGATCCCGCATGGCTGGCAGGGCGCAAGCGTATCGGCGTCACCGCCGGGGCGTCGGCGCCCGAAGTGCTGGTGGATGCAGTGATCGCCCGGCTGCGCGAACTGGGTGCGGCATCGGTCAGGACGCTGGACGGCACACCCGAGAACGTGAATTTTCCGCTGCCGAAGGAACTGGCTCAGCCGTGACCGGACTTTGCGCGACGGCATTCCGTTTCATATACTCGAAACCATGAAATCTCCGCTCAACCGCGAACAGACCATCGATCTGCTGCGCGCACACGACATCAACCTGACGCAGCCGCGCATCGACATCGCCTGTGTGCTGTTCTCGCGCATGGAGCATCTGTCGGCCGACCAGATCCTGGCCATGGTCAACGAAACTTCGCCGTCCGCGTCGAAGGCGACCGTCTACAACACGCTCAAGGTGTTGCGTGAGGCCGGGCTGATCCGCGAGGTGATCGTCGATCCGACCAAGGTGTTCTTCGATCCGAACACCGAACCTCACCATCACCTGTACGACGTCGTGACCGGTTGCCTGACCGATATCCCCAACAACACGTTGCGTATAGAAGGCATGCCGCAACTGCCGCCGGGCATGGTGGCTGATGGCGTCGATATCGTCGTGCGCGTGCGTCCGGGCGCTTGAGTGCGGCGAAATTACCGCTTTCTGCCTTACCTGCATTGATTTTGCGGTGTTCAGCGGCTATAATGCGCGCTCTTTATTGCCGCTGTAGCTCAGTCGGTAGAGCAGCGCATTCGTAATGCGAAGGTCACCAGTTCGATTCCGGTCAGCGGCACCAGTGAAATGAAACAGAAAAGCCAGTTCTCGCGAACTGGCTTTTTTGTTTTGTGCGCCCGGGTTCAACTCAAAAACAAGGGGTTGCGGCCTTGCGGCGGCAACCCCTTTGATCTGATCAGCGCGATGCGCGCTCAGCCATTCACTTGCAGGCTGTCGCCAGCGACTTCTTCGCTCCGCGCCAGTGGGACACTGAGACTGCGCAGCGCGGCGGTGACGTGGTGCATCGGCGCGATTTCGTGACGGAACAGGTAGGCGAGGACCTTGCCGTTGCTCCAGGTGTCGGGCAGCGCGATGCGTACGGTGTGCGCTGCGCTGGCGTCCAGTGCCGTATGCACGAGCCAGGCACCAATCTGCTCACGCAGCAGGAATCGGGTCTTCAATGGGCTGGTGGCGAGCGACATGCCCGGTGCGTCGGACAGGCGGATGGCCAGGGCACGTGCCAGCGGGATCCAGTCGGATTCGACCTGCTGGCCGTGGCAGGCGGCGAGAGCGGCGTGTTCCCGCTTCAGGAACTCACACAGCAGCGCTGCCAGTTCGCCAGCCGTCCAGTTGCGCAGGCCCGGAGCAGCCGGGGCTGCATCGTGCGCGGACGTGCTGTCATGATGCGCGGCATTCGCCGAGAAGCGCGGCCAGCTCGCCCGCGTACGGGCCGGGGACAGTTCTTCGCCTGCGCCTGGTTGGCGCGCGACGACGGCCCCTTCGTTCAGACTTGCACCCATGGCATACCTTTTGAGTTGTTGATTCGATGGTAATGCTGCGATGTGTCATTCTTTGGAACTTAGGTCACCCGGACTAAGGGTTTACCCGGATACTGCTTTTCCCCTGATGACGGCTTCCTTGACCTCCGGTACACCACCCGCGCTCGGCACGATGAGCCGGAAACGGCCGTGTGGCTTGATGCTGACCCAAGGAATCCCGCATCCCGGAACTTGTCCGAACCTGCACCTCTGGTGTTATCGACACGGAAGTTAACAAATGAAGAACTCTTTTTCGCGCGCCATCCGCCTTCGTGATTACGTCGCCCCCGCCTGGTGGGTGGACGAGGTGGAACTCGACGTGACCCTGGTCGACGACGGTACGGCCCTGGTTGCAGCTGTCATGATGTTGCGCCGCAACGAATCGGTGCCGCGCGCACCGCTGCAGCTCGACGGGGAAGCCCTCGAGCTGCTGCAACTCAGCGTTGATGGACGCGCGCTGCCCGCGCCGGCCTCGTTCGTCCGCGACGGCAGACTCGAACTGGCCGATCTGCCCGACCGTTGCCGCGTCGCCACCCAGGTGCGCATCAAACCGGGCGAGAACACCACGCTGTCCGGCTTCTACCGCTCGAAGGACGGCTACTTCACGCAGTGCGAGGCGGAAGGCTTCCGTCGCATCACCTGGTTCCCGGATCGTCCGGACGTCATGTCACGCTACACGGTGACGCTGCACGCCGACAGGACGCGCTTCCCGGATCTGCTGGCCAACGGCAACCTGGTCGCGAGCGGTGACGAGGAGGGTGGTCGCCACTGGGCGCGCTGGGTCGACCCCTTTCCCAAGCCCTGCTATCTGTTCGCCATGGTCGCGGCGAAGCTCGACCGCCTCGACGACAGCTATACGACGGCATCCGGACGCAAGGTCGATCTCGCGATCTATGTCGAGCCGGGCAAGCTCGACCAGTGCGATTTCGCGATGCACGCGCTGAAGAAGTCGATGCGCTGGGATGAGCAGCGTTTCGGCCTGGAGCTCGACCTTGACCGCTACATGATCGTCGCCGTCGGCGACTTCAACATGGGGGCGATGGAGAACAAGGGCCTCAACATCTTCAATACCAAGTACGTGCTCGCGCGGCCGGACATCGCCACCGACGTCGATTACATGAACATCGACCGCGTGGTCGCGCATGAGTACTTCCACAACTGGACCGGCAACCGCGTCACCTGCCGTGACTGGTTCCAGCTGTCATTGAAGGAAGGTCTGACCGTCTTCCGTGACCAGGAATACGGGTCGGATGAATATTCGCGCCCGGTACAGCGCATCCAGGAGGTACGCGGGCTGCGCGCGGCGCAGTTCCCGGAGGACGCCGGGCCGATGGCGCACCCGATACGGCCGGCCAGCTACGAGGAAATCAACAACTTCTACACCGCCACCGTCTACGAAAAGGGTGCCGAGGTGGTGCGCATGATCCACACGCTGCTCGGCGAGGACGGCTTCCGTCGCGGCATGGATCTTTACTTCGAGCGGCACGACGGACAGGCGGTGACCTGTGACGACTTCGTGTCGGCGATGCAGGACGCATCCGGCGTCGATCTGGCCCAGTTCCGTCGCTGGTACGAACAGGCCGGGACACCGCGGCTGAAGGCCGACGCCACCTTCGATGCCCCCAGCGGACGATGGACGCTGACGCTGACCCAGTCCAACCCGGAAACCGCCTACGAGAAACGTCTGACCGAGGAAGGGCTGAAGTTTGCCCGCGGTCCGCTGCACATTCCGGTGGCGTTGGGCCTGCTGAGCGCGGATGGCCGCGAAATCCTGCCAACCACGGTGCTGTCGCTGACCGAAGCGACGCAGACCTTCGAGTTCGATCTGTCGTCGCACGCGCTCGCGTCGGCACCGCTGCCTTCGCTGCTGCGCAATTTCTCGGCACCGGTGGCGCTCGATTTCGATTACGGAGATGCCGGGCTGGCGACGCTGATGGCGCACGACAGTGACGAATTCAACCGCTGGGAGGCCGGTCAGCGGCTTGCAACGCGATTGATGCTGGCCGGTGTGGCGCAGGTGCAGGCAGGCAATGAGGCGGTCGTGCCCGACCTGTTCGTCGATGCCTTTGCTGCGGTGCTGGCACAGGCGGACGCCGATCCGGCCTTCGCCGCCGAAGCGCTCACGCTGCCGTCCGAAGCCTGGCTGGGCGACCAGATGGCGGTGATCGACCCGGACGCCATCCACCGCGTGCGCACGCTGTTCCGGCGCACGCTGGCTGAGCGGCTGCGGCCGCAGTTCGACGCGTTGCTGGCGCGTCATGTCGTGACGGGCGCCTACGCACCGGAACCGGCGGCGATGGGCCGGCGCGCACTGCGCAACCTCGCGCTCGGCTATCTGATGACGCTGGACGACAGTGCGCTGCAGCTGAAAGCGCTTACCCAGTTCCGCGACGCCGACAACATGACCGACCAGTTCGCCGCGTTCTCACTGCTGGCGCACAGCGACACGCCGCTGCGCGAAGTGGCACTGAGCGAGTTCTACGCGCGCTGGAAGGACGAGGCGCTGGTGGTGGACAAGTGGCTGGCGGTGCAGGCCACCTCGCCGCTGCCGGATGCCCGCGCCCGCGTGCGCGAGCTGATGGCGCACGAGGCCTTCGACCTGAAGAATCCGAACAAGGTGTATGCGCTGGTGCGCACTTTCTGCGCCGCCAATCCGCTGCACTTCCACGCCGCCGACGGCTCCGGCTACGCCTACGCCGCCGGCGTCATTCGCGAGCTGGATCCGGTGAATCCGCAGGTCGCGTCGCGCGTGGCGCGTGCTTTCGATCGCTGGCGCCGCTTCGACGACGGTCGTCAGGCCCACGCCCGCAAGGCGCTGGAGAGCATCCGCGACCTGCCGGGACTGTCGGCCGACGTGGCCGAAGTGGTGAGCCGGGCGCTGGCCTGACGCCGTGCAGCGGCCCGGCCGGGCCGCTGCCGCGGCGGATCAGAAGCGGTAGGTGGCCGAAGCGCGCACCGTGCGCAGCGTGCCGAGGAAGCAGTCGCCGCGTGACAGGCAGGTGGTGTAGTACTCGCGGTCGGCGATGTTGTCGACGTTGAGCGCATAGCGCCACTGGCCGGTCCGGTACGCGAGCAGCGCGTCCATCAGCGTGATGGATGGCGTGCGCAGACTGTCGGTGCCGTCCCAGCTGGCGCCGATGTAGCGCACGCCGCCGCCCACCTCGAACTGACCCGGCAGGTCGAAGGCGGTGAAGCGCTTCACCGCCCAGGCGCTCGCCATGTGTTCCGGAATGCTGGCAAGGCGCTTGCCGAGATCCGCCGCGTTGCTCTGCGTGATCTCGCTGTCGGTGTAGGTGTAGGTCGCGATCAGATCAACGCCGCCCGCCAGGCTGGCCTGCGCTTCCGCCTCGACGCCGCGTATCGTCGCCTCGCCGACTTGGATGCGGTTCAGCGCGTTGTTCGGGTCGGCCGTCAGGCGGTTCTTCTCCTTCAGCTCGTAGGCGGCCAGCGTCAGGAACAGACGGCTGCCCGGCGGCTGGTACTTCACGCCGACTTCCCACTGTTCGCCTTCGAGCGGCTTGTAGGCCTCGTTGTAGAAGTTGAAACCGGCGCTCGGGTTGAACGACTCCGAATAGCTCACATAGGGCGCCCAGCCATTGTCGAACAGATGCAGCAGGCCGGCGCGCCAGGTGGTCGCGTGCGCGTCAATGCGGGCCGACGTGGCGTCGAGATCGTTGTTCTGACGCGCCCAGTCGCGGCGTGCGCCGATGGTGGCGATCCAGCGGCGGTCTATCTTCAGCTGCTCCTGCAGGTAGAAACCGCTCTGATAGAGCTGGGTGTCTGGCTGCCGCGCCAGCGCGGGCACTGTGTAGTTGCCGTAGACCGGCGCGTAGACGTCGATCGCAGGCGCGTTGCCGCGACCCATCACCGAGCTGGTGAGCACGCGCTGGAAGTCGAAGCCGAACAGCACCGTATGCTCGAACGGTCCGTGCGTGAAGTTCGCCTGCAGCTGCGTGTCGGCGGTGAGCGCCTCGACCTCAGGCTTGGACACGTAGATCGTGCGGTTCAGCGTCCGGCCGTCCGGATTCAGCACAGGGGCCGGGCCGAAGCGGCTGTAGATCGACTGATAGGTGACTTGGCTGTCGGAATGGCGCACGTTCTGACGCAGCGTCAGCGCCTCGTTGAAGCGGTGCTCGAAGCGGTAGCCGAAGGCCTGCTGCTCGCCGACGTAGCGGTCGAAGCCCGGTTCGCTGATATTGGTGCGGAACGGAATGCGGCCGTTCGGCGCCGGCAGCACGGTGCCCTGGTGCGGGAAGAAGAACTGCGTCGTGTTCGTGTGGTCGCGCTGCAGATTGGCCCACACCGTCAGTTCGGTATCGGTGCTCGGGCGCCAGGTCAGCGAGGGCATGAACACCATGCGGTCGTCCTGGGTGTGGTCCACCTGGGTTTCGGCGTCCTGGCCGACCGCCACCAGCCGGTAAAGCCACTTGCCTTCGCTGGCCAGCGGGCCGGTTGAATCGACGGCCAGGCGCTTCAGGCCGTTGTTGCCGACGACCGCCTGCACCTCGTGCTGGGCCTCCGCCAACGGGCGCTTCGACACCAGATTCACGGTGCCGCCGAAACTGCCCTGACCGTACATGATGGACGAGGGGCCGCGCAGCACCTCGACCCGCTCCAGCGTGTAGACGTCGGGGCGGATGTTGTTGTAGCTGCCGAACAGCATGCGCAGGCCGTCCTGGTACTGGGTGAAGCTGGCGCCGCGCAGTTGCGCCCAGTCGCCGCGGTTGTCCAGTCCGTAGGGCTCGGCGCGGGCGCCGGCGGTGTAGCGCAGCGCGTCCTGCACCGATACCACCGACTGCGCTTCCAGTCGGTCGCGCGTGATGACCGAGATCGATTGTGCGGTTTCGACCAGCGGCGTGTCGGTCTTGGTGGCCGAGGCACTGCGCTTGGCAACGTAGCCGCGGACCGGGCCGTCGGCCTTTTCGGTGGCGCGTTCGTCCTCGACCTTGACGGCCGGCAGGGTGGGTACGTCGGCGGCGTAGGCGCCGTGCGTCCAGACCAGCAGCGCGAGACTGACCGGCCCCAGGCGCATCGTTGCGCGGGGAACTCGTTTCATGGCTTCTCCGGAATCTTGAATCGAATGGCCGGCGACAGCGCGCCGGCGGGGTTTTCAAATGGCCTGGCGCATCGGCTGGGTTCCATCGGTGGGGGCGGCCCAGACGCTGTTCGGATCACCGTCCAGGGCACGTTTTCGTGTCAGCGCGGCGAGCCAGACATAGCCGGCGGCCATCAGCAGCGCACACAGGTCGATGCCGAGCAGCACCCAGTCGCCAACCAGCGCGCTGCGCAGCAGGTGATCGCCGGTCAGCGCGCCGTGACTGAGCGGAATGGCGGCCGTGAGCAGCGCGGTCAGCCACAGCAACTCGACGGCGGCACGCGACGGCGGGCGCGCGAAGGACCACGCCAGCGCGGCGAAGAACACGCCGAAGCAGGCGCTCTTCTCGATCAGTTCGCGGTCGGCGCCCGGCATCGCGGCGGCGATCTGGGTGGCGACGAAAGCGGCGGACACCGCGGCGCAGCAGCCTACGCAGACACCGATGGTCGCCTGCGCCATGCGCACCAGATGCGTCGGTTGCGCCACCTGCTGGCGCTTGCGCCGTGCCTCTATCCACAGCAGATTGCCGCTGAAGAACAGGAAAGCGCCGGCCAGACCGAGCAGGCCGTACAGACCCTGCACGATGGCGCCGCCATAGCTGCCGAAGTGCAGCGCGTAGAGGCCGGCGTAGGCGGCATGATTGGCATCGTTGCGGCCGCCGGTCTGAACGTTCAGCACGCGGGCGGTGGCGGCCTCGAGCGCAACGCCACCGGACACCGCGAGCACGCGCGGGCTGGTGCCACGCACCTCGACCTGCGCCGCGCGGTCGCCGTACTGGTAATAGCGCAGCCATTTCGGCTCGAACTCAGGGGCGGCTGCGCGCGCGGCCGTGACCAGCGCAGCAGGCGACTGCATCGGCGACGCCTCGCCCGCGGCATCGGCACCGGTGGACACCCGCGTCGCACGCCGGATCTCGAGCGGCAGTTCGCCGCCGAACACCGGCACGTTCATCAGCGCGATCAGCACCGCCGACAGGCACAGCAGCGCACCGCTGATCGCGAACACGATATGGAAAGGCAGGCTGCAGACGCCGATCGCGTTGTGCGCGTCCTGCCAGAAGCGCTTCAGGTTGCGGCCCGGACGCAGCGCGAACAGGTCGCGCAACAGTAGCGGCAGGTGGATCAGCACGCCCGACACCAGCGCCACGCCGTACATCATCGACACGATGCCCATCACATAGATGCCGGCGACCGGCAGCCCGAGCGAGAAGTGCAGGCTGTTGATCAGGTCGGCCAGACCGGAATGCGGCGCTTCGTCATCCAGTCCGGCGGCGACGCGCAGCGGTGCATGCGTCCATTCGCCGTCCTCCTTCCAGTAGGCGACCGGCGACGGCGCACTGGCGGAGGGCAGTTGCACGAAGAAGTCGGCGGCCGCCTGCGGATGCTTGCGCACCATGCCGTCGATCAGTTCCGGCAGTTCTTCCGTCGTGACCGCCTGTGCGGTGTGGCGGTGCTCGGGGCTCTGCCAATGGTGCAGGTCCTCGTGGAACACCGTGATGGCGCCGCAGTAGAAGGCGACGAACAGCGCGAAGCCGGCGATCAGGCCGGTCCACGTGTGCAGGGCCGAGAAATGTCGAAGGATGGATGACTTCACAGCGCGCCTCCGAGTCGTACGATGGTCAGCAGACCTGCGGCCGCGATGTTCAGGGACAGCATGCGCAGCCAGGCACTGCGGGTGTCGGCGAACAGCACGGCGGCGCAGGCGATGGCGGTCCACAGCGGGAAGAACAGTTGCAGGGACGGTACCAGTACGTCCTGCCAACGCCCGGGCCAACCCCAGGCGATCAGCCCCGTCAGTGCGGCGGCGAGCGGAATGCCGAGCAGCGCGCCGGCAGCAAAACGCCCCCACATCACGAGAGCTCCCGTGCGGACTGTCCGGGCAGCAGCGCCCAGGGCAGGGCGGCGAGCATCAGCATCCACGCAACCAGCCCGGCACAGGGGCCGGCGACCGGGCCGAGCGCCTCCGCCCATGTCCACAACGACAGTGCGCCGGGCACGATGCAGGCGGCAAGTCGCCAGGACAGAGGAGGGCGGCGGTGCAGCAGCACCTGCCGCGGGCTGCAGATGTAACAGGCGACGGCACACAGCGCGCACGTCAACATGGCGAGAAGAATCATGATTGCGGACCAGCCACTCGATTGCTTGGCCCGGAATTAGACACTATGTAACTGCGTATGTGAACAGGAATGATTCGTATTAATAACCATGGCCGAAGAAGGGTGTTCGGCGCGGCGACGTTCTCCGCGCGCTTCTTCAGTCAGTCGGTCGCGATCATCGCCTCGAACGCCAGCGCGGCCGGGCTGAGCGGGCGGCGCGGCAGGCGCAGGCGGTAGAGCTGGCGGGTCAGCTGTACGCCGGGCAGCGTCAGTGTGGCGACCTTGCCGAGCGCGATCTGATCGGCCGAGCTGACGCGCGGCACCATCGATACGCCACCGCCGGCAGCGACGGTCTGGATGACCGCCTCGGTACTGCCGGCTTCTATCGTACGTGCCGGCACGATGCCCAGCTTGTCCAGCCAGCGGTTCATCACTTCGCGGGTGCCGGAGCCATGCTCACGCACCACCCAGGTGACCGCGCTCAGGTCGGCGGCGCTGACCGTGCCGGCCTTGGCCAGCGCGCTGTCGGGCGGGGCGACGATGAGCAGGGTTTCGTCGCGCCAGGGGCGGGATTCGATCCGCTCGTCCTCGACCGGGCCTTCGACCAGTGCGATGTCGACTTCGCAGGCGAGCAGTCGGTCAGCCACCGTCTGCGTATTGGCGCTGGTCAGGCTCAGCGTGATGCCCGGATGCGCCTGGGCGAAATCGGCGACGTAGCCGGGCAGCCAGTAACCGGCCACCGTCATGCTGGCACCGATGCGCAGACGACCGCGCTCGAGGTTGGAATAGGCCTGCAGCGCTTCGAGCGCGGCGCGCTCCATCGCGAAGATGCCGCCCGCGTACTCGAACAGCACCTGACCGGCTTCGGTCAGCGACACGATGCGCGCGCCGCGCTCGATCAGCACCACGTCGAGCTGGTCTTCCAGTTCGCGCAGCGCCTTCGATACGGCGGGCTGACTGATGCCGAGGTGCTCGGCGGCGCGCGAGAAACTCGCGTGTTCGCCGACGGTGTGGAAGATGCGGAGCAGGTGCAGGTTCATCGCGGTGTTCTGGGGCGGAGAGGCCGCATTGTTTCACATCGGGCCAAATGAAAAGGCCCGCACGGGGCGGGCCTTGACGACGGGCAGCGCGGGGATCAGCCGGCCATCTGCACCGGAATGTGACCACGCTGGTTCACGATGTTGTTCTTGCCATCGACGTATACGAGCTTAGGCTCGTAGCGGGCCAGTTCCAGCTCGGTGTACTGGGCGTAGCACGCGATGATGAGCAGGTCGCCGGCGGCGGCCTTGCGCGCTGCCGCGCCATTGACCGAAATGATGCCGGATCCGCGCTCGGCGCTGATCGCGTAGGTCGAGAAACGCTCGCCGTTGGTCACGTTGTAGATGTCGATCGCCTGATACTCGCGGATGTCCGCGGCGTCGAGCAGATTCTGGTCGATCGCACAGGAGCCCTCGTAGTGCAGCTCGGAATGCGTCGTCGTGACCCGGTGAAGCTTGGACTGAAGCATGGTGCGTTGCATATGGGCGCTCCTTCGATATCGCGCTGTTCAGACAACACGCGCACGCAAGGGCGTGCGCGACAGTGCGCTACTGGAACGCCACCGGCCTTGAGCGCATCGTGGCGACCTACACTTCCAGATTGTCGATCAGGCGCGTCGTCCCAAGCAGGGCGGCGGCCACGATCACCAGACTGGATTCGTGAGCGGCCGGCGATTGTAAGTCGGCTTGTCGTCGCACCGCAATATATTGTGGAGACCAGCCACGGGCCTGGAGAAACGCCATGGTGTCGGCCTCGATCCGCGCGTATTCACGGTTTCCGGCGCGCAATGCTTCGCGGGCGGCCACCAGGGCCTGATACAGCTGCACCGCCTGCGCCCGTTCGCCCTCCGACAGGTAGCCGTTGCGCGAAGACAGCGCCAGACCGTCGTCGGCGCGCAGTGTTTCACCACCGACAATGGCGATCGGCAGCGCCATCTGCTGCACCAACTGGCGGATCACCATTAGTTGCTGGTAGTCCTTCTTGCCGAAAAGGGCCACCTGCGGCTGCACGATGTTGAACAGCTTGGCCACCACGGTCGCCACGCCGGTGAAGAAACCGGGCCGGAAGGCGCCTTCGAGGATGTCGGCCAGTACCGGGTCCGGCACCACGCGCATCGTCTGCGGCTGCGGGTAGAGCTCGCTCTCTGACGGTGCGAACACGTGCGCCACCCCCGCCGCCTGCATGCGCGCGCAGTCGGCGTCCATCGTGCGCGGGTAGCGGTCGAAGTCCTCGTTCGGTCCGAACTGAAGCCGGTTTACGAACACGCTGGCCACCACCACGTCGGCGTGGTCGCGGCCCTGGCGCATCAGCGAGGCGTGGCCCTCGTGCAGATTGCCCATGGTGGGCACGAAGGCGATGCGCGCGCCGCGTGCGCGCTCGGCATCGAGCGCGGCGCGCAGGCCGGCGATGGTCGGGTGGATCTGCATCGGGGAGACTCGCTGGATCAGTAGCAGTGTTCGGGGCCGGGGAAGCTGCGGTCCTTGACCGCGGCGACGTAACGGCTCAACGCGTCATGCACGTCGTCGGCACCCGGCATGAAATTGCGCACGAAGCGCGGGCGGCGGCCCGGGAACAGGCCGAGCACATCGTGCAGCACCAGCACCTGACCGCTGCAGTCGACGCCGGCACCGATGCCTATCGTGATCAGCTGCGTGCTCGCGGTCACGTCGGCGGCAAGGCGGGCCGGCACCATTTCGAGCACCATCATCGTCGCCCCCGCCTGTTCCAGTTCCTTGGCGTCCTGCAGCAGCCGGGCGGCGGCAGCGTCGGTCACACCCTGGGCGCGGTACCCGCCGAGTTGATGCACCGACTGCGGCGTCAGGCCGAGATGGGCGCACACCGGCACGCCGCGCTCGACCAGGAAGCGCACGGTGTCGGCCATGTGGGCGCCGCCTTCGAGCTTCACCATCTGTGCACCGGCGGTCATCAGCTGCACCGACGAGCGCATCGCCTGTTCGCGCGTCTCCTGATAGCTGCCGAAGGGCAGGTCAGTGATCAGGAAGGCACGGCCACCGACGTTGGCCAGACCGCGGGCGACGCAGCCGGTGTGATAGGCCATGTCGTTCAGCGTGACCGGCAGCGTCGTGTCGTGGCCCTGTAGCACGTTGCCGAGCGAGTCGCCGACCAGCAGCACTTCGGCGCCGGCGGCATCGCACACGGCGGCGAAGGTCGAGTCGTAACAGGTGAGCATGGCGATCGGCTCGGCGTTCGCGCGCATGCGCAGCAGGGTGTTCAGCGTGACCGGGCGGCGCGCCGGGTCGGTGTCGCGCATATAGGTCATGAGGCGTATCCGAAAAATTCGCGGAAGGAGCGCATCTGGCCGAGCCGCTCGACCAGCAGCGCGAAGTCGTCGTCGCTGTCGACCGGGTTCAGTTCCTCAGCGTTGACGATGAACAGCGGGCTGGCGTCATACTGGTAGAAGAAACGCGCATAGCGCTCGACCACGCGGGCCAGATAGCTCTCGCTGATGCGCCGCTCGGCGTCGAGGCCACGCCGGCGCACGCGCTCGGCCAGCGTGTCGGCGTCGGCCTGCAGGTAGATCACGAGGTCCGGTGCCGGCGCCTGCAGCTTCAGCGAGGCGTATATCTGGCGATACAGCGCGTATTCGTCGTCGGTCAGGTTCATCGACGCGAACAGCGGGTCCTTGTCGATCAGGAAGTCGGCCACCAGACGGCCGGAGAACAGGTCGTCCTGCATCACCTCGCGCAGCTGTTCCATGCGCTGGAACAGGAAGAAAAGCTGGGTCTGCAGCGCGTAGCGCTCCATGTTCTGGTAGAAGCGGCCGAGGAAGGGATTCTCTTCCGGCTTCTCGAACAGCGTCGGCGCCTGCAGGTGGTCGGCCAGCCGCCGGGCCAGCGAGGTCTTGCCCACACCTATGGGTCCTTCGACGACGATGTAGCGTGCCTTGTCCAGCATCGATGGGGAATTCCGGTCGGGGAAGCGGATCGGTAGATCAGCGGAAGATGAAATACACCGCGCCCAGCATACACAGCGCGGCCCACAGATAGTCAAGCTTGAGCGGTTCGTTCATGTAGAACACGGCGAAGGGCACGAACACGCTCAGCGTGATCACCTCCTGCATGATCTTGAGCTGGCCGAGTGACAGCTGCGTGTGGCCGATGCGGTTCGCCGGCACCTGCAGCAGGTACTCGAACAGCGCAATGCCCCAGGAAAACAGGGCGGCGTACCACCACGGCCGGTGGTTCAGGTCGCGCAGGTGGGCGTACCAGGCGAAAGTCATGAACACGTTCGACGCGATCAACAGACCGGCGGCCTGTGTCCATGCAGGCAGCTGCGGCAGCATCACTCGGCCGCGGCCTCGCCGGCCGTCGGTTTGCGCCGCGGGCGGCGGCGCTTCTTCGGCGCTTCTTCCGGGCGCAGCATCGATTCGCGCGTCGGGCCGTCGGCGGCGGCGAAGTCGGTCCACCAGTCGGCCAATTCCTGTTCAACCTCTCCGCTTCCCGCCCGCAGCAGCAGGAAGTCGTAGGCGGCGCGGAAGCGTGGCAGTTCGAGCAGGCGGTAGGGGCGCTTGCCGGCGCGTTGTTCGAAGCGCGGCTGCAGCAGCCAGATGTCCTTGATGTCGGTGGCGATGCGCCGAGTGATGGCGAGCTTCTCCGCCTGCTGGTCGAGCACTGCGCTCATCGCCTCGAACATCGCCGGGATCGACGGTTCGCCCGCCTGCTTGCGCTTCTCCCAGTCGGCCAGCACTTCGTGCCACAGCAGCGTGGCGAACAGGAAGCCCGGCGAGATCGATTTGCCCTCGCGCACGCGCTCGTCGGTGCGCTCCAGCGACAGCATGACGAAGCGCTCGCCCATCGGCTGTTCGAGGATGACGTCGAGCAGGGGCAGCAGGCCGTGATGCAGGCCGTCCTCGCGCAGCTGGCGCACGCAGCGCACCGCGTGACCGCTGGTCAGCAGCTTCAGCATTTCGTCGAACAGGCGGGCCGGCGGCACGTTCTCCAGCAGGCTGGCCATCGACCGTATCGGCTCGCGCGCGTCGGGGTCGATCACCAGACCGAGCTTGGCCGCCAGACGCACCGCGCGCAGCATGCGCACCGGGTCTTCGCGGTAGCGGCGCGGCGCGTCGCCGATCATGCGCAAGGTCTTCTGCTTCAGATCGGCCACGCCGTGGTGGAAGTCGACGACGGTTTCGGTCGCCGGGTCGTAGTACAGCGCATTGACCGTGAAATCGCGGCGCGCGGCGTCCTCTTCCATCGTGCCGAACACATTGTCGTGCAGGATGCGGCCGTGCTCGTCGGTCACCGCTTCGGAGTCGCCGCGGAAGGTGGTGACCTCGATCACGTCGCGGCCGAACATGACATGCACGATCTTGAAGCGGCGGCCGATCATGCGTGCGCGGCGGAACACCGCGGTCACCTGTTCCGGCGTGGCGCTTGTGGCGACGTCGAAGTCCTTCGGCTCGATGCCGGCGATGAGATCGCGCACCGCGCCGCCGACCACATAGGCCTGGTAACCCTCGGCCTGCAGCGAATCGCACACCTTGCGCGCCGCCGGCAGCAGCTGTTCGCGTGCGATGCCGTGCTGTGCGCGCGGAATATGGACAGGGCCGCTGCTCGCGGCCTGCGTACGGGCGTTGTCTTCGGGGCGACGGAATATCCGGCGCAGCAACTTTCGGATCATCAGTAAGGGGACTTTCTGGCGTGACTCGGACCAGGGCGCGGCAGCGCCGGACGCGACATGTTAACGCATGCAGCGTGCGCCGGCCGCCTGTGTTGCGCGGCGGGCCGCTGGCGGGCTACCATCCGCGCCCATGTCGCCCGCCCGCCCCCGTTTCCGCCTCGCCCTGATGCTCGCGCTGTTCGCAGTGTGCGCGCAGGCGCTGCTGCCCACGCTGATGCGCTGGCAGCAGTCGGCCGATCCGACCGGCATGGCGCAGATCTGTACCGCTTTCGGCATCGGATCGGCATCGGCCGCGGAACAGGGTGACGACGAAGGCGGCAACGCCGGTCATTGCCCCTGGTGCGTTGCGCAGTCCTTGCCGGTGCTGCCGACGCAAGCGGCGCATGCCGTGTTCGCGCTGCATGCCGAGAGGCAGGCGCCGCCGCCGACGCTCTCTGCCGCCGTCACCGCCGCCACGCTGCTGGCGCCTTCCCCACGCGCGCCGCCAGCGCTCGCCTGATTCCCTCGCCTTCGTCCGCGTGACGGCCTGATCGCCGTCGCGCGTTCCGTGTCGCCGTCCTGCGCCTGCGCGCGGCGCGACGCACTCCATTCGAAAGTACCGTCATGTTCCCGTCGTTCCACGCGACCGCGCCTGCGCGCGCGCGTCTCAAACGCATTCCCTTCGCCCTTGCGACACTGGTGGCCGCACCGGCTGTTTTCGCCGACGGCACGTTGCAGTTGCCCGCCGTGCGCGTCGAGGCGCGGCGCATCGACGCCGCCACGCTGCCCGACATCGACGAAGCGCGCGCCGCGCTCGCGCTGACGCCAGGCGGCGCCGCGGTGATCGACGCTGCCAGCTTCCGCGACGCCCGCGTATCCACATTGCAGGACGCGCTGGGCTACAGCGCCGGCGTGTTCGTGCAGCCGCGCTTCGGTTCCGAGGAATCACGGCTGTCGATCCGCGGTTCCGGACTGCAGCGCACCTTCCACCTGCGCGGCATCAAGCTGATGCAGGACGGCGTGCCGATCAATCTGGCCGACGGTGGCGGCGATTTCCAGGTGCTGGAGCCGCTGGCCACCCGCTACATTGAAGTGTGGCGCGGCGCCAATGCGCTGCAGTACGGATCGAGCACGCTGGGCGGCGCGATCAACTACGTATCGCCGACCGGCCACGACGCGCCGCCGCTGACGGTGCGTGCCGAGACCGGCGCCTTCGGCTACCTGCGCAGCCAGCTGGCCGGCGGGTTCGCGGCAGGGCGCGTCGACGGCTATTTCAGCGCGACCAGCTTCGCCCAGGACGGCTTCCGCGATCACGCGCGGCAGGACACGCAGCGCGTGGTCGGCAATCTCGGCGTGCTGCTCGCACCTTCGCTGGAAACGCGCTTCTTCGTGCAGGCCGCGCAGAGCGACTCCGAACTGCCGGGCAACCTGACGCGCCAACAACTGCGCGACAATCCGCGCCAGGCGGCCGCCGCCAACATCACCGGCAACCAGAAGCGCGACATCGATCTGTGGCGCGTGTCCAACCGCACCGTCTGGCAGGCGGCCGACGGTCTGCGCTTCGAGCTGTCGGCCTACTACGCCGACAAGGACCTGTTCCACCCGATCTTCCAGGTGCTCGACCAGCGCAGCAAGGACTTCGGCGCAGAACTGCGCATGGTGTCGGACGGCACGCTGGCCGGCCGGCCGAACCGGCTGGTGGCCGGTCTGGCGAGTTCGCGCGGCGACACCGACGACGACCGCTGGGTGAACATCGGCGGCGCGCGCGGTGCGCGCACCAACAAGCTCGACACCTCGGCACGCAATGTCGAAGCCTATGTCGAGGATCAGTTCACCTTCGTTCCGGGCTGGACCGCGGTGGTCGGTACGCAGTACACGAATGCACGCCGGCGCAGCCGCGACCTGTGCTTCACCGGCGGTCCGCTCGTGTGTGGCGGTGCTGACGAGAGCTTCAGCCGTTCCTATGAAGGCTGGAGCCCGAAGTTCGGCATCCGTCACGATCTGTCGCCGGCGGTGCAGCTGTTCGGCAATGTGTCGCGCAGTTTCGAACCGCCGTCCTTCGGCGAACTGACCGGCGGCGCCGCGGTGATCGATTCGCTGCGCGCGCAGCGTGCGACCACCTGGGAAGTGGGTGGCCGCGGTAGCTTCGGCTGGGGTGCGGTCGATCTGGCGCTCTACCGCGCCAAGGTGACCGACGAACTGCTGGCCTATTCGCTGAACCTGGGGGGCACACCGGTCAACACCACGCTGAATGTGCCGCGCACGCTGCACCGTGGTATCGAGTTCGCCGCCAACGGCCAGTTCGGCGGCGGCTTCGAGTGGCGGCAGGCATTGCTCTACAACGACTTCCGCTTCGACAGCGATGCGTTGTTCGGCGACAACCGCCTGCCCGGCGTGCCGCGCACGCTGTTCCGCGGCGAACTGGGCTACCGCTTTGCCGGTGCGCCGGGCGGCCCGCTGAAGATTGCTGCAAGCGCGGAATGGTCGCCGCAGCGCTATGCGGTCGACATGGCGAATACCGAGTTCGCCGACGACTACGCCATCTTCGGCCTACGCATGCAGCAGCAGCTCGGCCGCCAGCTGTCCTGGTTCATCGAGGGACGCAACCTCGGAGACCGTCGCTACGCTGCCACCACGAATGTGGTGCGCGATTTCAGCGCGCTGGCGGCTGCTGCGCGCAACGTGTACCTGCCGGGGGATGGCCGCGCCGTCTATGCCGGCATCGAATGGAGGATGTAAGCATGAAGATCAGGATCTGCGCACTGGTGCTGCTGGTGGCGCCCCTCGTCGCCAGCGCGCACGTCGTGCTCGAACAGCAGGTTGCGACCGCCGGCAGCTACTACAAGGGCGTGTTTCGCGTCGGCCACGGCTGCGATGGTTCGGCCACCGTCGCGCTGACGGTGACGCTGCCCGAGCCGATGGCCAGCGTGAAACCGATGGTGAAGCCGGGCTGGACGGTCAGTACGCGCAGCGAGAAGCTGGCGCAGCCGCTGATGAATCACGGCAAGCCGGTCACCGATGCTGTGGTCGAGGTGAGCTGGCGCGGTGGCCCGCTGGCCGATGCCCACTACGACGAATTCGCGCTGATGATGAAGCTGCCCGACGCGGCGGGACGGCGCTGGTTCAAGGTGACGCAGGTGTGTGAACAGGGCGCGAACGACTGGTCGCAGATTCCCGCCGAGGGGCAGACCACGCGTGACCTGAAGATGCCGGCCGCGGTGCTCGACATCCAGCCTGCAGCGGGTCACGCACACCACTGAGGCAGCGCGACCGCCGAGCCCCCGGTCAGGCCTTGACCGGGCGCTTCATCAGCTTGCGCTGCAGCGTCCGGCGATGCATTTTCAGTGCGCGTGCGGTGGCGGAAATGTTGCCGTCGTGTTCCTTCAACACGCGCTGGATGTGCTCCCACTCCAGGCGCCCGACCGACAGCGGCTCGGCATCGAGCATGTCTTCGGCAGGTGGGCTCACCACGCAATCGAAGGCCGACAGGATGGCGTCGACCTCGACCGGCTTGGCCAGATACTGGAAGGCGCCCAGCTTGATCGCATCGACCGCGGTGGCGATGCTCGCATAGCCGGTCAGCACGACGATGCGCAGATCGGGCAGCGCGTCGATCAGCGGCCTGACCAGGGACAGGCCGGACGTGCCATTCAGGTTCAGGTCGAGCACGACGCGGGCGGGTTTCTGCCGTGCGGCCACGGCAAGCGCAGTGGCGGGGTCGGTGCACCCATGGGCGTCCAGCCCGCGCCGGCGCAGTGCATTTACCAGCACCGCGTTGAAGGTTTCGTCATCGTCGATGACCAGTATCGATTCAGACATGAAGTCCTATCCGTGCGAGAGGCAGCCGGATCGTCGCGCGTGCGCCGCCGGTCCAGGGGTTGTCCAGTTCGAGCTTGCCGCCCATCCGCTCCAGGCTGGCAGTGGTCAACAGCAAGCCGATGCCGCTGCCCTGGGCAGCGTCGCCGAAGGCCTGGCGTCCGGCCTTGTGCAGCACGCCCTCGGAAAAGCCTGGTCCGCTGTCGCGCACCTCGATGCGCACTTCCTCGGCATTCCAGTCGAGTGCCAGGTCGACCGGCGCACCGGCACGCAACGCGTTGTCGAGCAGGCTGACCACAGCCTGGCCCAGCGTGGGCTCGATCACGATGACCGGCGGTTCGCCGCTACCGAGCAGCGTGAAGGTGGAGTCGCAGTCACCGCGCAGGCTGCGCCATGCGGCGTGCAGACCTTCCAGCCAGGCGTCGCAGCGCATCGACTCTGCGCCTTCGCTGCGCTGGTCGCCGGCCTGCTCGGTCAGGCGCGTGATGATGCGCTTGCAGTAGGCGATCTGTTCGCGCATCAGCTTCAGGTCGGCCGCCGCGGTCGTGTCCGTCGGCGCCTCGCGCTCCATCTCGCCGACCAGTACGGCCAGCGTGGCCAGCGGTGAACCGAGCTCGTGTGCAGCCCCCGCCGCCAGCGCGCCGAGTGCCAGCACGCGTTCGTCGCGATAGGTCTGTTCGCGAGCGCGCGCCAGTTCGGCGTCGCGCCGGCGCAGTGCGTCGGTCGTGCGCATGACGAACCAGGCCAGCATGGCGGCCGACACGACGAAGGTGAGCCACATGCCGGACAGGTGCAGCGCGGTCGCGCGCCGGGCGTCGCCCAGTTCGAGCGGAATGAACCGCACCATCAGTACCGAATAGAGCAGGATGGCCAGTGCGGCGATCGCCAGCACCGCGCCGCGCGATAGCAGCAGCGCCGACAGCACGACCGGAAGCAGCAGCATGAACACCAGCGGATTGGTCGCGCCGCCGCTGAAATAGAGCAGCGCGGCGAAGGCGAGCAGGTCGATGCACAGCTGAAGCAGACAGCCGGTGGCGTCCGGCGCACCGGCGCTGCGGTGCAACTGCCAATGCATGAGACCGTTCCACAGGCCCACCGCGGCGAGAATGGCCAGCATCGGCTGTTGCGGCAGCGGCAGGTCGAGCAGTCCGGGGGCAATGGTCAGCAGCAACAGCAGCGCGCCCAGTGCCCACCAGCGCGCCCTGATCAAGCCCGGAAGCAGCCGGTCGTGCGGCCGCGCCGGCGTTTGCGCGGGCCGCGGTGCGGATGGCAAGGCAGTGCTGTGCGGGGGCATGCGTTCAGTCTATGGATTCGCTGCGGGTGCTTCAATCGATCTGCGTGCGCGTGCCGCCCGCGCTGACAGCGCCTGGTGCACACTCACCGCTTTCGACACGCCACGCTCCTGGACCGCACACAGCATGAAGCCCGCCCTGATTCGACAGTCGTTGCCGCATGTGCTGATCGTGGCGCTGCTGATCGGCATCGTGATCGTCGGCAGCCGGCGCGACTTCGTGGACGACGCCGTGCCGCGCGTGCTCGCGTCGCCGCCCTGCCGGCTGGACCACGGCCCCTGTCGCGTGGCGCTCGACCGCGGAGGCTGGCTGGAGCTGACGGTGATGCCGCGTCCGGTCCCGGCGGGTACGCCCTTCGTCGCGTCGCTGGCGCTGAACAATGTGGATGTCCGCCAGGTCGAGCTCGAGTTCGAGGGCACGGACATGAACATGGGACTGTTCAGGCAGGTGCTGGCGCCACGGCCGACCGGCGGCTTCGAGGCGAGCGTCACCCTGCCCATCTGTGCCACCGGCGCGATGCGCTGGCGCACCCGCCTGGTGGTGCATACAGCGGGCGAGACGCTGATCGCGCCCTTCGACCTCACCACCGGCGAGCCGTCGCGCGCCGGTGGTTGACGGGGCGTCTGGTCAGCATCCGCTGCGACGGCGGACGGCGAGGCCGAGCAGCCCGAGACCGGACAGCAGCAGCGCATAGGTTTCGGGTTCGGGTACGGCGGCGACCGCCAGCGTGGCCGTCATGCCGTAGGTCGGGCGCATCGCATCCAGCTGCGACACGTAGTTCACGCCACCCACGAAGATGCTGTAGTCGCCTGCGGCCAGTTCGAAGCTGCCAGTCACGAAGCCGTCGAGATCGCTGTCGGCTGCATGGCCGCGGAAGGTGAACAGCGACAGCGGGTCGCCGGCGTCATTGCCGATCTTCCAGTCGTTCAGTGCGCGGAATGCGCCTTCCTTCGGGGCGCCATCGAGCGACGACAGGTAGGCCACGGTGGCCGCCGCACCGTCGTGGTCCGCGCCGAACGGCGCCATGTGGGCCAGTCCCTGGTAGATCGAGAAGCCGGGCAGCAGTCCGCCGACGGAGGTGGCGGTCGCGCCCGCGTTCGCGGCGACGCTGAAGGTGACGGTAGTGGTCGTGCTCAGCGAGAAGCGGAAGGCGCGCAGCCGGTGCGAGTCGCCGAAGTCGGCGTCGAGGCCGTCGGCCCAGCCGTAATTGCCGGACACGGTCTGATTGGCAATGGTGACGCTGCCTCCGGCGGCATCGAAGCTGCCGAAATCACGACCTCCGTAGCCGACATGCGCCTGGGCGGTGAGCGGCTGTGCAAAGGTGAGCGCGAGGGAGAGCGTCAGGGATTGCGGGCGGACCATGTCATGTCTCCTTTTTTTCATGAGCGCGGATGCGACTCGGTGGCGCGCATTAGAGCGAACTCGACACGCCGGCGGAATGCGGCAAATCGTCGCGCCGGCGTCCGCTGCGACTAGAAACTCAGGTTGAGCGCGACATTCAGCGATCGCGCCCGGCCGGGAACCGACATGCCCCAGGGGATCCCACCGGTGGTCATCGAATTGCCCTGGCCGAGATAGGCACCGCCGAGCGGCAGCAGGTAGAACTTGTTCAGCGCGTTCTCCAGCGCGAGGTCGAGGCGGCCGTTCTTCCATGCGAAGCTGCTGCGCAGATTGAGCAGCGTATAGCCCGGGGTCTGCACCTCGTTTCTGACACGCGACACCTCATCCTTGGCTGAAACCGAGTGCACTTCGAGGGTGTTCGTCCACCGCTGCGAGCGGTGCTCCAGCGCGATCTTCGCGTTCAGCGGCATGATGTGATAGAGCTTGTCGCCGGTGCTCAGGTTACGGCCGTCGACGTAGCTCGCCATGCCGTTCAGGTAGAGCTTGCCGATGTCTGCATGCTGTGCGATCAGTGTCGAACCGGACAGGTCGACGCCCTGCAGCATCGCCCGCTGATTCACGTACTGCAGGATGACGTAGCGATCATCAGCGTTGCTGTTCAGCGCGTTGCACTGGGCGCTGAGCGCGCGCGGACAGCGCTGCGCGTCGATGTAGTCGTCGACATAGGTGGCGTGGCCAGACAGTTTGAAGTCCCAACGCTCCTTGCCTTCGTCGTGCCAGTGCGCGCTCGCACTCGCGGTGTAGGCCACCTCGGGCTTCAGGTCGGGGTTGCCGAGGTAGGCGTTGCCGTCGCCGACGAAGTTGTTCATCAGGGCGGCCATCGGAAAGCTGGACCACGGGTAAAGCTCATACAGACTGGGCGAGCGCGTCTTGCGCGCGATGCCGGCCTCGTAGTTCTGCCGCGCATCGGGCGTGTAACGCACAAGCGCTGTCAGGTCGAGGTGGGTGTCGTTCGTGCTGCGGTTGCGCCGGTTGAAGCGGGCAGCGTCGGCCGCGTAGAAATTGCTGTAGCCCTGCACGCTGTCGGCGTCCGCATGCACCAGACCGCCGCGGATGCCCAGCAGACTGAGCCAGGCCGCGTTCCAGCTGGTCTCCAGTTCGGAGAACAGACCGATGCGGTCGCGCTTGCCGTTGCGGATGTTCTTGAAATCGTCGCAGCACATCGCGCCCGGTGCGGTGCCGATGGGCGGCCACCAGTCGTCAAGCCGATACTGCTGGAAGTCGGTACCGACGCGCAGCAGATGTTCCGGGCTCACCGGAATGCTCGCCTTCAACAGCCCGCCCAGCGTGCTCGCGTCCGACTTCATCGGCATGAACATGCCGAAGAAGCGGTCCTGGTTCAGATCCATGTGGTGCGCCACGGTCTGCAGGAACAGGCGTGCTTCGAGTTCGCCCCAGGCGTGCTGTCCGAGGTAGCGCAGGTTGATGGTCCGGTTCTCGTTCGACGGTGTGTTTTCCGCAATGACGTAGTTGCCCGGATTGGCTGGATCCGGCCGGCTGAAGATCATGTCCATGCGCTGGTTCGGGAAGCCCTGGTAGTCGAGCTTCTGTTCACTGAAGGTCAGGTGAAGGACGCTGGTCGACGACCACGCGAGGCCCAGGCCGACCTCCCTGTTCTTCGATCCGGCATAGCCGCTCGATGCGACCTCGCGCTCCGCGACCGGGCGCTGACCGAGCTGCTTCCAGAAGCCGTCCCGCTTGAAATCTCCCGCCGTCCGGTAGTTGTCGGATTCGCTGGCGGATTCGCTGTAGCGCACGCTCAGCTGTGTGCTGGCAATCGACAGGTCCACGCTGTGGCCGCGGGCGTTGCCATTGCTGCGGAAGAAGGTGCCGACCTTCGCTTCGGTCAGCGTTTCGTTGTCGGACGCGGCGAATTTCGGCCGTGCGGACCGGATCTGTATTGCGCCGCCTATGCTGTCGCCCCCTTCGCTGACTGGCGTGATGCCGGCGTAGACGGCCACCGTCTCGACCTTGCTCGGGTCGATCAGCGACAGCGCCGGATTCATGTGGTTGGGGCAGGCGGACATCAGGTCCATGCCATCGACGGTGATCTTCAGACGCTCGTCGGACAGGCCGCGAATCGACGGCAGGCTGGATATGCCGCCCGCACCGTAGGTCGACACGCCCGGAATGCCCTCCAGCAGCCGCGCCGTGTCGCTGCTGGTCGCGCGCAGCGCATCCAGTGTGGAGGACGGCAGCGTCGTCACGCCGACCGGACTTTCGTCGCGCGCGCCTTCGACCCGGATGGGGGCAAGCGGGGTCGGCGCCGACACGGTTCCGGACTGCGCAAAGGCGCCAATCGGGAGCAGTGCCGGGCCGGAGGCCAACAGCAGGATTGCGCGGCCTGAACGCGGTCGCGAGCAGGAGGAAATCATGTGCGGGAGAGAGGGCAGAAAGGCGGCGAGGTGGGCGCCTCGCCGCCTTCCGGGGGGCGGATCGTCGGTCGACGACCTCGTCAGATCGCCCGGCGGCGACGCGCGACGGCGCCGATCAGGGTCAGGCCGGCCAGCAGCAGACCGCAGGTTTCGGGCTCGGGCACCGCCGCGGTGATGGTCTGCGACAGCGGGTATCCGCTCATCGTGCCCTCGGCGCCGTATCCAGCCACGCTGGTGCCGGTCATGCACACGGCGCCCATCATGCCGCCGGCTGCGCAGTCGGCGTAGGCCAGCTTGTTGATCTGCGCCTGGGTCAGTGCAGCGAGCGGATCATCCGGAATGAAGATGAGTGCGTAGGCATTGCCCGGATTGGTGCGGGTGGCGGGAAAGCCGTAGTGGACGCCGCCGGCAGCGATACCCGACGCAGGCGACCAGCCATTGCCGCCGGCGCCGGTCCAGAAGGTGTTGGTGCTGGCGTTCCGGAACGCGGCGGCGAAGGTGCCGCCGAGCGCCGCGTCGTACCATGACACCAGCTGATGATCGAGCGACAGCCAGGTCATTCCGCCGCCCATCATGCCGGTCATCGATTCGCTCAACTGACCGTGCAGATTCGTGACCGTGCGCGTCGCGGCGTCGTAGTCGAAGCTGCCGGTGAAAATGGTGTTGTTCGGCTGCGTGTCGGGTTCGTACCAGGTGGTGACCACGTCGTAGCTGCTTGCGGCGTGGGCGACGGTCATGCCGGCCGACAGCGCGAGCGCGACGCCGAAATTCAGAAAGCGGTTCATGCATCTCGTCCTCGTAGATGCCTGCAGTCGAGGAGAATGCAGGCGGATTTCAGGCGACGAGGGTTGCTCAGGCATCGCAACGCGGACCTCGTGAGGTCACGCGCGTCGCCTCAGCTACGCAACGTCCGGGACGGGATTGTGCTGCATCGAAACCGTGGAATTTCAGGGTGCGACACTATGCCGCAGCGCGCCCGTCGAAACGGAACGTCGATGATTTCGGCATGAAATGAGGGGTGCGGAGATGCTCGACGGGCTGCGTACGAAACTCGCCGCAGCGACCATCGTCAATCTTTCGGGGAGGGGCGCGAAGAGCGCTCAGCGCAGGCCTTCGAGCAGTTCGGCGACGCGTTCGAATTCGCTCGACTTGTCGAGGAAGTGATGAGCGCCCAGCGCCAGACTGCGTGCGCGCATGGCCGCGGTATTGCTGTTGGTCAGCACGATGGCGAGCAGATCCGGATGGTTCAGCTTCAGGTGCTGCAAGACGCCGAAACCGCTGCCCTCGCGCAACTGCAGGTCGACCACCACCGCATCGAAGCGGCCGACACGCAAGGCAGTCAGCGCGTCGGCTTCGGTATCGACCTCGCCGCAGACGACGATGCCCTCGCTGTCCTCGAGCAATGACACCAGATGCTTGCGGATCAGCAGCGAGTCCTCGACCAGCAGCACGCGCAGTGGGCGCGAACGGGCGAGCTGAGGTGTGGCGGGCGACGGATGCGGTTGCACGGCTCTGTGCGCTTCGTAGTCGTTTGAGCGATAGGGATTGGATTGCGCGCCAAGTATCTCACCCCCTTGCGGCGCCGGATGTAGGTGCGAGCCGACAGACGTACTCATTCGATCAAACCATTCTTCAGCGCGTAGTAGGTCAGTTCCGCATTGCTCTTCAGGTTCAGCTTGGTGAGCAGACGGCTGCGGTAGGTGCTGACGCTCTTCACGCTGATGAACAGTTCGTCGGCAATTTCGGTGACCGACTTGCCGGTCGCCAGCTTGTGCAGCACCTGGAACTCGCGTTCCGACAGCTGCTGGTGCGCCGGGGCGTCGGCGTCGCCGCTCAGGCGCTGCGTCAGAAGGTCGGCAACGGTGTCGCTCACGTAGCGGCGACCGCGCAGTACGGTGCGGATGGCGGTCAGGATGTCGTCCACGTCGGCATCCTTGCGGATGTAGCCGTTGGCACCGGCGCGCAGCATGTTCAGCGCGTACTGTTCCTCGGCGTAGGCACTGATGATGAGCACCGGCAGATCTGCCCGGTGCGTGCGCAGCAGGCGCAGCGTGTCCATGCCGTCGCGGTCGGGCATCGAAATGTCGAGCAGCAGCACGTCGAAGTCCTGCTGGCGCAGCAGGGTGAGCGTTTCGGCGCTGGTCGACGCTTCGGCGCCGACTTCGAGGTCGGCTTCGGCATTGATCAGCTGGCGCAGGCCGTTGCGCACGATCTGGTGGTCGTCAGCGAGCAGTACGCGTTTCTTTTGCATGATGGCGTGGTCGTCGTGGAAGCTGAGCGGATTATCCGCCTCAGCGCTTGAACAGTCCCACCACGAAGGAGGCGATTGTCAGCGCGAGGAATACGAAGAACAGGATCTTGGCGATGCCGGCCGCGCTTGCGGCGAGGCCGCCGAAGCCGAACAATGCCGCGATCAGCGCAACGATGAAGAAGATAAGGGCATAGTGAAGCATGACAGCCTCCTTGATGAACAGGAACAGGGCCGGCACGGCCGGCGTTGCCAGCGTGCGTGATCGAATCCTAGGCGGGGCGGCCGATTCAGGCTGTCGTCCGCGCCATGGCGGGGGCGTCGGACATGTCTGACGCGGAACGCTCGGTGAAGGCGGCAGCGCGGCATCGCGCCATTGTCGAAGGATTGTCGCGCGCGGCGCGCAAGGCCGGTTCCGCGACCGACGGCGCGGAACGGCTGACCGACAGCGTGCTGATGCGGCTGGCGCGCTTCCGCTGGGGGGCGCTGCTGGTGGTGCTGATCGGCGTGGCTTTCGCCGCGGTGTCCGAGACCACCTTCCAGGGCATGCAGCGCGAACGCGAGGAAATCGACGCTTCGCGCCTGTCGCTGGCGGCGCTGAACAATCTGGTCTACGACAATGCGCAGGGGATGGCCACGGAGGCACGCTACACCGAGGAGCCGTCGCCCGATCATCTGGCGCAGCATCTGGCGACGGTGCAGCGTCTCGCCGAGGCGGGTACCCACGTGCTCGGCTGGGCAGCCCGTCGGGGCATAGACGAAGAGCGCGTCGCCGTCGTCAAGCGCCTGACCGCAGCGGAATCCGAGGAGCTGAAACGGCTGCGGGCGCTGCCGCAGGACGCGAGCCCAGTCGAGGTGATGGACGCCTTCCTGCCGCCGGTGGTCGATCAGAACGAACTGCGCGAAGCACTCGAACCGCTGGTGCGCACCGAGCGCGCCTATCTCGAAGAGCAGATGACGCTGCTCGGTGAGGAAATCGAACGCCAGCGTGCGGCGGCCATCGTCGTCATCGCCATTGGCGTGCTGATGCTCATCCTGCTGTTGCGTGCCTATGCGATGCGCAGCCAGGCCGAAGCGCAGATCGCCGACCGCCTGCGTGCGGCGCGCGACGAGCTCGACGCGCTGGTGCGGGTGCGCACCGAAGAGCTGTCGGAACTGGCCAGCCACCTGCAGACCGAGGCCGAGCGGCAGAAGTCCGCGCTGGCGCGCGAACTGCACGACGAACTGGGGTCCATCCTGACCGCCAGCCGGATGGAGGCGTCGATGCTGCTGCGCCGGGCGCGCAAGCAGGACAGTCCGGACGTCGAGTCGCTGTCGCGCATCTGCGACATCCTGGAGCAGGGCGTGCAGATCAAGCGGCGCGTGATCGAAGGTCTGGTACCGACCGTGCTGACCCATCTGGGACTGTTGCCTGCGCTCGAATCGCTGGCTGAAGAGACGCGCGCTTCAGCGCCGTTCACGGTCGACCTGGAACTGCCGGATGCGCTGGAGCTGGATCGGGACAGGGCGATCGCGATCTACCGTGTCGCGCAGGAAGCGCTGACGAACATCAGGAAGCACGCGCAGGCGACCGAAGTGCGCATCGCGTTGACGGTCGATGGGCCGACCGTCCGGCTCGAAATCCGCGACAACGGCGTCGGCATCGCCGCCACGGCGCGCGGCAAGACCGGTTCGCACGGCCTGCTCGGCATGAAATATCGCGCCGATGCGCTGGGCGGCCGCTTTGCCATCGGTCCGGCACCGGAGCGTGGCACCTTGCTGGAATTCGCCCTGCCGCTGGCGTGAAACTGACGCACCCGGCCGGGTGCGTCAGGCGAGAACCATGTTGTCGCGGTGTATCAGTTCGGGTTCGTCGACGTAACCGAGCAAAGCCTCGATGTCGGCCGACGGGCGACGCGCTATGCGCCGGGTTTCCGACGCCGAGTAATTGATCAGGCCGCGCGCCAGTTCGCGCCCGGTGCTGTCGCGGCAGGCGACGACCGCGCCGCGTTCGAACTGCCCCTGCACCTCGGTCACGCCGATCGGCAGCAGGCTGCGACCTTCGCCGAGCGCCTTCACGGCGCCTTCGTCCAATATCAGCGTACCGGCCAGCTGCAGATGATCGGCCAGCCACTGCTTGCGCGCAGCCAGCGGCGTGTTGCCCGCCTTCAGGAAGGAGCCGAGCGCTTCGCCGCGCACCAGACGCAGCAGCACGTCCGGCTCGCGGCCGCTGGCGATCACCGTGTCGGCACCGCTGCGCGCGGCACGGCGTGCTGCACGCACCTTGGTGATCATGCCGCCGCGCGAAATGCCGGTGCCGGCGCCGCCGGCCATCGACTCGAAGCGCGGGTCGTCGGCTTCGCCTTCGCTGATCAGCGTGGCGGACGGATCCTTGCGCGGGTCGGCGGTGTAGAGGCCGTTCTGATCCGTCAGTATGACCAGGCAGTCGGCTTCGGTCAGATTGGCGACCAGCGCACCCAGCGTGTCGTTGTCGCCGAACTTTATTTCTTCGTAGACGACGGTGTCGTTCTCGTTGATCACCGGCACCACGCCCAACTCCATCAGCGTCGACAGGGTGGAGCGGGCATTCAGATAGCGGGTGCGATCGGCCAGGTCTTCGTGCGTCAGCAGGATCTGCGCGCTGGCCAGCCCGTACTGCGAGAAGGCGCCTTCGTAGGCTTGGGCCAGACCCATCTGGCCGACGGCGGCAGCGGCCTGCAGTTCGTGCATCGCGCTGGGTCGGGTGCTCCAGCCCAGGCGCTGCATGCCGGCCGCGATGGCGCCAGACGATACCAGCAGCACTTCGCGCCCTTCGGCGCGCAGTGCGGCGATCTGGCGCGCCCATTCCTGCAGTGCGCCGAGGTCCAGCCCGGCGCCGTTGTTGGTGACCAGCGCGCTGCCAACCTTGACGATCAGCCGCTTCGCATTCTCAAGGCGCGTTCTCATCGCCCGCTCCATCGCCGGCCTCGCCAGCGTCCAGATTGCGCACGTCCGGCTCCGGTTCGGGCGGCGGACGGGTCGCTTCCACGTGATCCATGATGGCGTAGCACAGACCGTCACAGCCCTGGCGTGTCATCGCCGAAATGCTGAACGCACGCTCGGCGCCGAAGGCCTCGACGAAATCTCGCACACGCTGTTCGCGCTCTTCCTCGGGAATCAGGTCGATCTTGTTCAGCACCAGCCAGCGCGGCTTCTGGTACAGCGATTCATCGTAGCGACGGAGTTCCTCGACGATGGCGCGCGCGTCGTGCAGCGGATCGGCTTCCGGATCGAAGGGGGCCAGATCGACCAGATGCAGCAACAGGCGGGTGCGTTGCAGATGGCGCAGGAACTGGTGACCGAGACCGGCGCCCTCGGCTGCACCTTCGATCAGGCCCGGAATGTCGGCGATGACGAAGCTGCGCGAGTCGTCAACCCGCACGACGCCGAGGTTGGGCGCCAGCGTGGTGAAGGGGTAATCGGCGACCTTGGGGCGCGCGGCGGACACGGCCCGGATGAAGGTGGACTTGCCCGCATTCGGCATGCCCAGCAGGCCGACGTCGGCCAGCACCTTCAGTTCGAGCTTCAGTTCGCGTCGCTCGCCGGCTTCGCCCGGCGTGGTCTGGCGCGGCGCGCGGTTGGTACTCGACTTGAAATGCAGGTTGCCCAGACCGCCGCGGCCGCCCTTGGCGATCAGCGCGCGGGCGCCGTCGTGGTCGAGGTCGGCGATCACTTCGCCGGTTGCCAGATCGGTGATCGTGGTGCCGACCGGCATGCGCAGTTCGCGGTCGTCGCCGCCCTTGCCGTAGCAGTCGGCGCCGCGACCGTTCTCGCCGCTTGCGGCGCGGAACATGCGCGTATAGCGGAAATCGATCAGCGTATTCAGGTTGCGGTCGGCGACTGCCCAGATGCTGCCGCCGCGGCCGCCGTCGCCGCCGTCCGGACCGCCGAACGGAATGAATTTTTCGCGGCGGAACGAGGCCGAGCCATTGCCGCCATCGCCGGCGATGACCTCTATCTTCGCTTCGTCAAAGAATTTCATCTCGCTTCACGCGTGCCTGGAGTGACTGGAATATCGAATGCTTGCTTGGTGCCGTCGCGTGCGCAGGCGGCAGAAACAAAAAGCCCTGCCTCGCGGGCAGGGCTTCGGTTCAGGCGAGCCGGAATCAGGCTGCAGCCGGAACGATGGTGACCACGCGACGGCGGTTTGCACCCTTGACGACGAACTGCACAACGCCGTCAATCTTGGCGAACAGCGTGTGGTCCTTGCCCATGCCGACGTTGTCGCCGGGGTGGAACTCGGTGCCGCGCTGACGCACGATGATGCTGCCTGCCGAAATCAGCTGACCGCCGTAGCTCTTGACGCCAAGGCGTTTCGATTCTGAGTCGCGGCCGTTACGCGTACTGCCGCCGCCTTTTTTGTGTGCCATTTGATGCTCTCCTGGATACGCTCAGCCACGCTCAGCGCATTTTTCAACATTCTCAGCCGTTGATGGCTTCGATGCGCAGTTCGGTGTAGTTCTGACGATGACCTTGATGCTTCTGATAGTGCTTGCGACGGCGCATCTTGAAAATCGTCACTTTCTTGTGGCGCCCTTGAGTGAGCACCGTTGCACGAACGCTGGCACCGGCAACCAGGGGCGCACCGATCTTGACCGATTCGCCCTCACCGACCATCAGAATCTGGTCGATCACGATTTCCGAGCCCACATCCGCAGGTATCTGTTCTACCTTGATTTTTTCGCCAGCGGCAACGCGATACTGCTTGCCACCGGTTTTTATGACCGCGTACATGTGTAACCCCAATAAGGTTTAAGGGAATCCACAACTATATCCGAGACGCTGGCTTTTTGTCAAAGGCTGCGAAACATCAACGGCTTGACGGGTTTTCGCGCGCTGCTACCATCCGCGTTTTTCCGCGTCCGGCAGCACTTCCTTGTCTTCAATGAACCGTCTTTACAGCCTGATTGCGGACGACATGCGCGCGCTGGATGGCGTCATCCGCGAGCGCCTGCACTCGGACGTCGTGCTGGTGCGCCAGGTGGCCGAGTACATCATCGGTGCCGGCGGCAAGCGGCTGCGACCTGCGCTCGTGCTGCTGACCTCCGGCGCTTGCGGCTATTCGGGGGCGCATCGCACCGAACTGGCCGCCGTGGTCGAGTTCATCCATACCGCAACGCTGCTGCACGACGACGTGGTGGATGAATCGGAGCTGCGCCGTGGCGCCAAGACCGCCAACGCGCTGTTCGGCAACGCGGCCTCGGTTCTGGTCGGTGACTTCCTCTACTCGCGCGCCTTCCAGATGATGGTGTCGGTCGGCAGTATGCGCGTGCAGGCCGTGCTGGCCGAGGCGACCAACATCATCGCCGAGGGCGAGGTGCTGCAGTTGCTGAACTGCCACGATGCCGACGTCGACGAAGACCGCTATCTGCAGGTCATCCGCTACAAGACCGCCAAGCTTTTCGAGGCGGCCAGCCGCCTCGGCGCCATGCTGGCCGGCGTCGATGCCGACGTCGAGGACCGTTTCGCACGTTTCGGCATGCACCTGGGCACAGCCTTCCAGCTGGTCGATGACATCCTCGACTACTCGGGCGACGAAGGTTCGATCGGCAAAAACCTCGGCGACGACCTGGCCGAGGGCAAGCCCACGCTGCCGCTGATCCACGTGATGAAGAATGGGACGCCGGAGCAGGTTGCCGTCGTCCGGCATGCCATCGAGGAGGGCGGACGCGATGACTGGGCCGACGTGCTGAAGGCGGTGGTGGACAGCGGCGCGCTCGAGATCGCCCGCGTTCGCGCGAGGGAGGAAGCCGAGCTGGCGCGTGCGGAACTGGCGGGGCTGCCGGCGAATGAATACCTGCAGAGCCTGCTCGATCTCGCAACGTTTGCAGTCGAGAGAAAGTTCTAGTAAAGTGCGCGCCTCGTTGCTTACGGCAACGGGCACGACGAGCTGCCTCGGTAGTTTGCTGTGAGGTTCGGGGAATAGCTCAGCCTGGTAGAGCACTGCGTTCGGGACGCAGGGGCCGGAGGTTCGAATCCTCTTTCCCCGACCAAGAATCCCGCGAAAAAGCCACCCCCCGGGGTGGCTTTTTTGTTTTCCGGTTCAGGGCCCGGAGCGAAGTCATCGGGCGAAAGTCCGTATGCATGCCCGGGCCTCTCCCCGAACCGGAAGGCCGGCCTGGTCCTGTTGCGCCCGCCACGGGTCGAAAAAGCCTCCCGTTCAATGTAGCCTTGGCGACCCGGAACGAAACAGCACTGCTCACCGCAATGTCGCATCCCTACTCCGATCTGCCGGATACCGCCTTCTGGTCGCGCACCGCCGGCGTTGCCGGATTCGACATGATGCAGACCCCGGCGCCGACCGACGGCTTCGTGATCCACACGACGGACAGGATCGTGTCGGCGGGCAGCTGTTTTGCGCAGCATCTGGCCCGCCAGCTGCCGACGCGGGGCTTCAACTACCTGGTGACCGAAACAGGGCCGGCGGATCGCCAGTTCGGCGTCTATCCGGCGCGGTTCGGCAACATCTATACCGTTCGGCAGCTGCTTCAGTTGTTCGAACGCGCGTACGGATTGTTCGAGCCTCGCGTGCAGGCTTGGCGCTGGTCCGGGGCCTTCGTCGACCCGTTCCGGCCCAACGTCGAGCCGCAGGGCTTTGCCACGCTCGACGACCTGCTGGCGGACCGTGTATCGCATCTGGCGGCGGTGCGCCGGATGTTCGAACAGTGCGACGTTTTCGTGTTCACGCTGGGAATGACCGAGGCATGGGTGTCCGATGCCGATGGCGCAGTGTTTCCGCTGGCGCCCGGCGTACATGGTGAGCCGGAAGGGGAGTCGAACTGTCGCTTCCACAATTTTTCGGTACCGGAGATGGTGGATGACCTGCGGCGTCTAGTGGGCAATCTGCGTGTGCTGAATCCATCGGTGAAACTGGTACTGAGCGTGTCGCCGGTGTCGATTGCGGCCACCTACGAACCGCGCCATGTGCTGGTCTCCAACAGCTACACCAAGGCGGCTCTGCGCGTGGTCGCGGACATGATGACGCGAGAGGATGATCTGACCACCTATTTCCCGTCCTATGAGTGCGTTGCCGGCCATCACACGATGGGGCGCTACTATCAGGCGGACATGCGTCACGTGACCCCCGAGGGTGTGCGCGACGTGGTCGACTACTTCACCCGTTTGTATCTGGCACAGGGCCCGGCTGCCGCAAAGCCGGCGCACGCGTCGCCGGCGGCGCAGACCACCCGGTCGGAGCGTGACCAGTGGTATGAGGTGTGGTGTGACGAAGAGCAGCTGACGGCGCCATGAGATTCGGCATCGTCGGTAATTGCCAGTCGCGCGGCCTGCTCGACTGCCTGGAGGCGCTTGCGCCCGATCATCTGTTCGATGCGATACAGGTCGAGCAGCTGGAGGAAGGTGACGAGTCGACGCTGGCGGCCGTGATGGCTCTGGCGAACGAGGTGGATGTGCTGTTTGCGCACCTGCCGGAGTATGCCGTTGCCAGCGCGGGGCCTCAGCAGGCCTTGCGGCACGCCTTGTCGCAGGCGCGTCCGCGTTCGGTGATCGCCATTCCGACCGTGGTGTTCGGCGGGTTTCATCCGGACAGCTGCGTGCTCCGCTGCAACGGCACCTATGTGCAGACTGTCGCCTCCCATTACCACTCGGCCATCATTGCCGGCGCCTACCTCTGCAAGCTTCCTGCGACGCGCGTAACCGCGCTGTTCAACCGCTTCGTCTATGCCGGACTGGGTTATGTGAGCGACTTTGCGCACCACCGGCAGGCTTTGCTCGATAACTTCTCGAGTCTGGGCTTCGATGCCGGCTACATTTTTGCCGCCCGTCGCATCTTCATGCACTGTCCGAACCACCCGGCGGTGTCCGTCCTGTTCGAGCTGGCCAGACAGATGCTGGCCCGGGTGAACATCCAGCCTCTGGCTGTGCCTCCGCCGGAGGACTGGTTGTTGAAGTACTCCTTGCTGTGGCCGGTCTATCCGGGCCTGCCCGGATCCAGCCTCGACGAGCCCGACGAGGTGACACCCGCCGGATCGCTGTATCTCACTCACGGCGAGCGGGTTATTTCCTGGCAGGCGCTGATCGAGAGCAGCTATGCGTGCTACACCGACAATCGCCTCGAAAGCGCCGACTGGTTCTCACCGGCCATCGAGCGCGCAGCGCGTTTCCTGAGCGAACACGTGCGTCCATGAACCATGCGCCAGACGTGAAGCGCCGACGGCTGCCCGATTGCGCAGCGCCGTTGCACCGGCCCGGCGGGCGCATGCCTTTGGTGCGTTCGCCTTCCGAATACGAAACGACAAACGCATGAACATCTATCACGCAGACATCCAGATCGCCGCCGCCCGCTATCTGGGATGGATGCCGGACTGCATCGCCGTCACCGACGACGACGTCACGGTATCCGGATGGGCGCTGTCGATCTGGAACGAGCCGGCGCAGCTGCGCTTCCTCATCAACGGCGCCGATTTCGATCAGGTCGACCGTGCGCTCGCTTCGCCGGACCTGCTGGCGCCGTTCGCTCACATCCCGCATGCCGTGAACTCGCGCTTCTTCTGCCGGCATCGCCGGGACGGCAGGCCGGACCTGTTCGCCGACGGCTTCATCCGGCTCAACGTGACCGGTCCGTTCGGCGAACACCGGCTGTCGTACCGCACTGCATGGTATCTGGCCGACCCCGCGCGTGAGCCCGACATGCCGTCGCCAGCGCAGATCGAGCGCGTCATCGGCACGGACAACGCGCAGATCTTCCGTCTGGGCGGCGCGACCATCGCGAGGCACGTCGAGCAACTGCTGCTGGAGCGCTTCGACCGCCCGATCGGCTCCTTCGAGGCCATTCTCGACTGGGGGTGTGGCGCGGGCCGGCTGAGCCGCTACCTGTCGCTGCTCTCACCGGTGGTGACCGGCATCGACATCGATGCGGACAACGTCGCCTGCTGTGCCCGCACGCTGCCCGGCGCGCGCTTCGTCCACATCGACCTGATGCCGCCCACGCCCTTTGCCGATGGCGCCTTCGATCTGGTGATCGGGCTGTCTGTGCTTACCCACCTCGATGAGCCGGTGCAGGACGCATGGCTGGCGGAGCTGCGGCGCATCACCCGCCCCGGCGCGCTGCTGATGCTGTCGGTCCAGGGTCTGACACAGATGGTGTTCTTCGACACGCCACCGACGCTGAATCTCGAAGTACATCGCATAGGCATACTGGATACCGGTGCCAACGACCAGTTGCAGGCCGTGCTCGACCATCCTTCGTACTACCGCAACGTGATGCATTCGCCCGACTACATCATGACCCGGTGGTCGCGCTGGTTCGATGTGCTCGACATCATCCCCGCCACGGCCGGCACACAGGACCTCGTGCTGCTCCGGCGACGCGCGGACTGAAGGGAACGGACATGCATCCGAGCGCGATGGAGAACGGCAGGCTGTTCTTTGCAACCTATGTCGCCCCCAGCGCACCGGCGCTGATACTCGACATCGGATCGCAGGACATCAACGGCTCCCTGCGTCAGCTGGCGCCTCCGGGCGCACGTTATGTGGGCCTCGATTTCGCCGCCGGCCGCGGGGTGGACGTTGTGCTGGATGACCCCTATCGACTGCCGTTCGAGGACGGCGTGGCAGACGTGGTCGTGAGCAGCTCGTGCTTCGAGCATGTCGACATGTTCTGGCTCACCTTCAACGAAGTGCTCCGGGTGCTCAAACCGGGCGGGCTGTTCTACTTGAACGCGCCGTCGAACGGCGAATTCCACCGCTATCCGGTCGACTGCTGGCGCTTCTATCCGGATGCAGGCGAGGCGCTCGTACGCTGGGGCACGCGCTCGGGCTTTCGACCGGCGCTGCTGGAATCATTCACCGCGTATCAGCAGCTCGACATCTGGAATGACTTCGTCGCCGTCTTCGTCAAGGATGCCGCCTGCGCGACGCATTACCCGGCGCGCATGCTGGATCGCATCGAGCGCTACATGAATGGTCGTCGCTACGGCGTCGAAGGCATCCTGAACGCCCAGGCGGTGACCGAAGACGGCGCCCGCCTGCACGCCCTCACCGGTCACGCCAAGCCGCAGCAGTGATGCTCAGCCCACCTTGCGCAGCCACAGGCTGGCGCCGGTGTTGCGCAGGCACAAAGGCATTCGGGTTTCGAAAAATGTGCGGTGAAAGTGCGACATGAAAGTGTTCATCAGCAGCACCTGAAAACGGTCGTTGTGCTGCAGGAAGGCGCGGACCATGTAGGCCTCGTTCCAGGCACGACCTTCGTAGATCCATTCCTTCGGATATTCGAAGGGATAGAAGATGTCGTGCAGATGGATTACGACACCTGGCGCCAGCGCCGGAAAGATTTCGAACAGCAGGCGATTGACGTCGCTGCCCACCTTGCCGACATGCGTCGAGTCGATGAACAGCACGTCGTTCTCTTCCAGCTGCCTGAACACGTCGATATCGACGTCCTGCAGCGGGCTGGCGATGATCGTGGAATGGGCCGCATCGTCGGCGCTGATCAGGGACTGCAACAGCTGCGGGAAGGGATCGATGAAGGTGGTGTGCAGCGTGCGACCCAGAAAGTACTGGTTGGTATCGAGCGTCACGCACGAGGAGTAGCCGGAGCCGACCTCGACCAGCCGTCGCGGCGCCAGCGTGCGCAGCATGCAATGCAGCATGATTGCGTCGGAATGGCCGTAGGCCGGATTCAGGTAGTGATAGCGCAGTCCGGGCGTGGGCTGGTCGGCGAACGGGAGCGTGGAGTAGAGCAGCGCGAAGCGCTCCAGAAGGGCCAGCTGCGCGGTCTCACGCATGTCGATGCCGGGCAGTTCGCGCGGTACGTTGCCGAACAGGCGGTCCTCGTTGCGCCGGAGTTCCTGCGGATCGGGGTAGGGCGAATAGAAGTGCCCCGATGGAAACAACTCGGGGACGACTTCGGGGGGCTGCTTCATCGCGTGATTTCCGACTCGAATGGACCGATTGCGCCGCGCGGCCGTGTCAAACTCGCCCTTGGCAGGCATGCTTCCGCCCGCGTCGCTGCCGGATTATTGCATGCTGGTTTGCAACGGCATTTTCCGAAAATTTCAGCCATAACCTCCCGTGTCGCAAAGCCCCTCCGTACCCGACATCGATCTTGAACTCGCCAGCCGCCTTGATGTGGCCTGGGGAGATCCCGCTGCCTGGGTGGCGCATGGCCTGCACTGGACCCACCTTCCGGCGGTCAAGGCGCGCCTGCACGAGCAGGTCACCGGCGACGCATCGATCGAGCCACTCGAGTGGTTCTTCAGCGTCGTCGCAGCCCATCAGCCCCTGCCGCTCCGGCGGGTGCTCTTCCTCGGCTGCGGCCAGGGCAGGGACGAACGCCTGGTCGCCCGGTCCGGCTGGGCGGACGAGATCGTGGCCATCGACCTGTCCGCGAAAGCACTCGATCTCGCGCGCGATCAGGCCAAGGCCGCCGGCGCGCGCATCCACTACGTGCAGGCGGACATGAACAGCCTGCCGGTGGGGCAGAGCGGTTTCGAACCCGGCAGCTTCGACGCCGTGCTGGGCATTTCCAGCGTGCACCACTGCGCGAACCTCGAAGGTCTTTATGCGGGCGTGGCACAGCTGCTGGCACCGGCGGGCTGGTTGTTTCTCGACGAATACGTGGGTCCCGACCGCTTCCAGTGCGCAAACTCACAACTGCGTTTCATGAACCAGCTGGTCGACATGCTGCCGCATCACCTGCGCACGACGCGCGATGGACAGCTCAAAGGCAATCTGTGGCGGCCGTCGGTCGATGAGGTGGTTGCGGTGGACCCGACCGAGGCCGCGCGCTCGTCGGAAGTGCTGCCGCTGCTCGGCCGTCATTTCGAAGTGGTCGAGCATCGACCCTACGGCGGTACGTTGATGCGCGTGGTGCTGGCCGGCATCGCGCAGAACTTCATGAGCGCCGAGGCCGAGCCCTGGCTACACGCGCTGCTGCGCGCGGAGGACGATCTTTTCCGGGCAGGGCGCGTGCAGTGGGATCTCGCGTGCGTCATTGCCCGCGCGCGTGACGCAGCCACTGCGCCACCCAGTCCGTATCGTTGATGCCGAGCGAGAACACGGCGTGCGGCGTCGCTACCGCGTGCTCAGGCGGCAGCGTCGCGTAGGTCTGACGAATCAAGGGCCGACGGTCATGCAGTACGGTGTTTCGCGGGTCGAGCCCGGTGATCACCGTCAGCCCGGTTGGCGCGGTCGGTATGCTCATGATGCGCAGGTTCGGCCGCAAGCTGCGCAGGCAGGGCACGATCTTCCAGCCGTCGCCGGTGTAGAACCCCGTCCTGCGCTCGCGCGCGGCGGTGGCAGCGGTGAGTGGCAGCGTGTCATGCAGCAGCGCGACTGCACCGGGCGCGGCGTGGCGCTCGATGGAAATGAAGTCGTCCAGTACCGTTTCGAAGCGGTGGTCGCCGTCGATGAAGGCGAGGTCGAAACCGTCGGGCGTCAATCCGCTGTCCGTCGGCACCGCGGCGAAGAAGTCGGCGCTGGTCTGCCGATACAGGCGCGCGTCGCCGTGGCAGTGCAGCAAGGGATCGCCGAGCGGCGCAGGGTCTACGCCCACCGCCCGCGTCGAGGGCTGGGCCAGCGCCAGCGTATCGCCTCTCTCGACCCCGATTTCCAGATACAGCCGCGGTGTCAGGTGCGCGTGGAACCAGGCCAGCCAGAAACGGTAGTCGGGACCGGGCCAGCGCAGCCGCGCCAGCGCGACGTGCACGCCGGGAAGGTTGGGCTCGCGGGCCAGCGCATCCAGCAGGCAGTCGCGTGCGGCGTCCGGCTGCCCGTGCGCCATCAGGTGACGGAAGCGCCGCAGCGTGGGCTCTTCCAGCGGATGACGGGCGTTCATCGCGGCGCCTCCGACAGCGCGTCGCGCAGTATCTGGCCGAAGCGTTCCGGGCGGTAGCGCGCGTCGCACTGATCCCAGGCGGCGCGCTGCTGCCGCGACCACAGATCGTCGCTGCGCAGCAGGCGCGCGATGCCGCGTGCGAAGGCGTCGGCGTCGCGGGCGGACTGGATGTCCACGCCGTCGGTCCATTCCAGCTGCCGCACCAGCACCGCTGAGGCCACGACCGGCACACCGTGGGCCGCCGCTTCGATCACCTTGGCCGGCACGCCGCCGGCGAACCGCACCGGCGCGATGAACACGCGTGCGCGGTCATACAGCGGCTCCAGACTGTCCACAGGGCCGAGCAGCTGCACCTCGTCACCGGCGAGGTCGCTCACGCGACGCGAACGGTTGATGCCGACCACCGACAGCACCGGTGGCTGCGGCAGCAGCGCACGCAGCCTGGGCATGACCTCGGTGATGAACCAGACGAGGCCGTCCTCGTTCGGTGTATCCGGATGCAGCGCGCCGACGAACAGCAGCCCGCTGCGATGCTGCGGCCCCGGCGCCGTCCGGCGGGCCGAGATCGCGTGGCTCAGTATCCGGACCTGGTGGCCGGCGGCACGGAACAGCCGGGCATCGCGTTCCGACACCACCCACACCTGATCGGCCCCGCGGGCCAGCGCGAGTTCGGCGGCCAGCCGGGCCTGTGCCGCGGCCCGCTTCAGCGGGCGCCCCCTGACCGCCGCCTCCGGAATCTCGCGCAGTGCGAACAGTGCCTCGGCGTCATAGATCATGCGCATACCGGCGAACAGTTCGGGCCGGCGCCGGAGCAGTGGCGACAGCGCCTGAAGATTGGGCGGCCGGCTCACCACCATGACGTCGTACACGCCTCGACGTTGTTCGAGGAAGGCTTCGAGCCGACCCATGCCGCAGCCGAGCGCCACTTCCGTGCTCGGCGGCAGCGAGGCATACACCTCACGCCAGTCGTCCTCCTCCTGCCACAGCGGAACGAAGGTGACCGGCCAGTCGCGCAGCGCATGCAGCATCAGGCGCGCGCGTGGCAGGCCGCCGCCCTTCACCATGTGCGGCACCTCGTTGTCGAGGATGAGCACCCGCGGGCGGCGCGGGCGATCCTCAGGCGAGCGCCAGCGGTCGCCCGCCAGCGGCTGCGGCGCGGGTGCCGGCTGGTCCTTCAGCCATTCGCGATGGCAGTCCGCGAAGCGCTGCCTGTTGTCGCGCATCTGCCGCGGCGCTTCGTCGCCGGTGGCGCTGCCCCATTCCAGATGTTCGACCAGCACCGCCGGCTCGTACACGACGCGGAAGCCGGCGCGCCAGGCGCGCAGGCAGAAATCCGTGTCCTCGTAGTAGGCCGGTGCGAAGCGCTCGTCGAAGCCGCCCAGCATCCGCCACAGCGGCGCGCGCACGGCCATGAACACGCCGGACACATAGTCGGTCGCCCGGCTCGCCATCGCCGCGGGACAGAAGGGGTCTTCGTCGCGGCCGATGCCCAGCGTCGAGCCGTCGCGGAAAATCACGTTGCCCGCTTCCTGCAGGCCGCCCGCGGTCAGCACGATGCGGCCGCCCAGCACACCGATCGCCGGTTCGGCGTCGAGCCGGGCGAGCGCCGCCGCCAGCGCCCCCTGCTGCAGGATGGCGTCGCTGTTGAGGAACACCAGATGACGCCCGCGCGCCAGTGCGGCCGCCTGATTGGCGGCGCGCAGGAAACCGGCGTTCTCCTCGTTGCGCACGATGCGCGCGCCGCGCACGCGGTGCAGCAGCAAGGCCGTTTCGTCGTCCGACGCATTGTCCACGATGACGGTTTCGAACACCGCGCCGCGCTGGTCGGCCAGCGCCTGCAAGGTCGTGCGTGTCAGTCCGGCCTGCCCGTATAGGATCACGATCACCGACAGATCAGGCGTTACGCTCGCCGGGATCTCCGGCAGTTCGAGCACGGTGGTCTTGTCCAGCCACACCTGGAGCGCGCGGCGCGCGCGGGCGCGGACCTGTGTCTTGGGGTCGTCGTCGGGGCCATGCGTTGGAAGCGAGCCGACGGCGCGCTCGCACATCTGCTCGATCTGGCGTGCAAGCCGGCGTCCATCGAGCAGAGGTGACCCACACATGCGCGGGCGCAGTGTGCTGCGATGCTGCCGGAGCGCGTCGACATCGGCGGCCAGCGCGGTCGCAATGTCCACATAGGCGGCCACGCTGTCGGCCACCCAGCTCTCCAGTCCGAGCGAGGCCAGCACGGACAGCCCCTGGCGCGCGCCGGCCCGGTCGCCCGCCCGGCTGATCACCGGCACGCCCATCCAGAGCGGTTCGAGCAGGCTCAATCCGCCGTTGCCCGGAAAGCTGTCGAGCACCACATCGACCTGCTGCAGCCATTCGAACAGTCCGGCCGGGCTGCGCGGCGGGTCGAATTCCACGCGCGCGCCGCTGATGCCCTGGGTATCCAGCACGGCCAGGATGTGGGTGCGCTGCGGCCAGTCGCTCGCCACTTCACCGATGAAACGGATGCGCGACCGTGGCGTGGCGGCAAGCACGCGGGCCCACATATCGAGGCAGCCGCGGGTCATGCGCAGCCCACGCGCAGTGACGCCAAAGGTGACCACGCCATTGCGCAGCAGCGGCGGCGGCAGCGGCGCCGGTGCATGAAGCGGCGGGTCCCAGCACCACTGGCCGCCATCGAGCCGCCACAGTGCCTCTTCGTGCAAGCCCTCGTGTGCGACCGGCACGGCGTGCGCATCGGTCAGCAGTACATCGAACAGCCCGCCGGCCGTGACCGGGCAACCGAGCCAGCCCACCTGCAGTGGCGCGACACGGCGGGCGTAGGCCTCCAGCAGTTCGAACTGGCCTTCGAACGGATGCAGCCCGCCGGCATCGATCACCACGTCGATGCGGTTCGCCGCGCACGACGCGGCCAGTACGGCGGCCACGAGCGGCTCGCGGTGGATGTGCGGCGGCAGGTCCGGCAGCGGACGGTTGCTGAACAGGAACACCTCGCACTGCTCCGCGTCGTGATTTGCCAGCACCCGGCGCAGCAGGCTCTGGTGCAGCTGCCCTGCGACGTAGGCGATGCGCAGGCGTGCGCCGTGGCGGCGCAGTGCGGGCGGCCGCGGCGTTCGATCCATGCCTGCCCGAAGCTTGAGTGCGCGATACAGGTCGCGCGCGGCCCGCGCGAGATCGGCCGGCGTCGACGCGTCGGACAGCGTTGCGCCATACAGCGCTGCACTGTCGACCCACGGATCGGGTGGACAGTCCTCCACGGCGGCGGTGAGCAGACGGTCGAGACAGTCATGACCATGGCGCGCGATGGCCACGGCCAGCGCCTCGCGCAGCGCGGCCCGCCGTTCCGGTACCGAGGCCTGCTTCAGCGCCGCGCGCGCCCCCGGAGTGGCGAGGCCGACGAGACGTGCCAGTACGGCGGCCGCACCGGTCTCGTTCCGGCGTTCGCTCGGCAGCCGACGACACAGATCCAGCGCGCGTACCGCGCTGTCCGGCTGCGGGTCGCCGCTCTCGGTCAGCAACCGGGCCTTCATCAGCATGGCCTGGGCATGACCGGGTTGCCGGGCCAGTACGTCGTCGACCGCCTCCAGACCGCGGCTGAAATCGCCGCAGCGCAGACAGGCCTCGGCCAGCTCCAGCAAGGGCAGCACATCGTCCGGTTTCAGCGCGCGCAGGCGCAGGAAGGCCAGCTGAGCCTGGCCCGGGCGTTGGTCTGCGAGCAATATCCAGCCCAGTTGCCGAAGGCTGTCGCCACGATCCGGCTGCAGCAGCAGGGCGGTTTCGATGGCGGTTTCGGCTTCGCTCAGACGACGCTGCCGCAGCCGCACTTCGGCCAGGGCTCGCCAGGCATCGACCTGCTGCGGGTCGTGCGCGACCGCAGCCTGCGCGAGTTCCGCCGCCCGCGCCAGCTCGTCGCCGGCGGCGAACACGAAGGCGGCCTGCACCCTCGTGTCCTGATCGTCCGGAGCGAGCGCGAGCGCCCGCCGCACGGCGTCCTTCGCCATCGGCAGTTCGCCCTGCTCGAGCGCCAGCCAGCCCAGCACGCGCAGTGCGGCCACGTTGTCCGCGTCGAGGCGCAGGGCACGCGCGAGCGCGCGCCGCGCGAGGCCGCCGCGGCGGCGCTGGCAATGCACCGCAGCCAGCAGGCGCCAGAGCTCGCTCTCGCCGGGCGCTGCGCGCAGCAGCGACCACAGCTGCCGGCGCGCCTCGACGGTCCGCTTCAGGTCGAGCAGCACCTGCACCTTCAGCGCCTGTACCGGCAAGGACCGCGGCGCTTGCTGCAATGCGAGTTCCAGCAGCCACAGTGCCGCTTCCGCGCGACCCCAGCCGGACTGGATCTGCGCGCGACGCAGCAGCGCGTCCGCATTCGTGGGGTCGCGCTGCTGGACTTCGGCAAAGCACTGCTCCGCCGCCTCCAGATTTCCCGAGCGGTGCTGCAGCACACCGAGCAGGTACCAGGCGTCCGCCCGTTCCGGATGGCTTTCCGTGTGTCGGCGCGCCAGTGTGATCGCGTGGTCGCGTCGGCCCTGCTCCCACTCATGACAGACCTGTTCGCTCAGCAATTCGGCGTCAAAGGGCAGATGTTCGAGTCCGCGGGCGAGCGCCCGGCCGGCCAGATCGGGGCGCCGCAGCGCCGCGTGGCACTGCGCGAGATGGCGGTGCAGCGTGCGCTGTTCCGGCGCGCCGTGAGGAAAGGCCGCGATGGCTTCCTCGTACAGGTCGATTGCCTCGCCGTGTGCGCCCTGACGCTGCAGCAGCCATGCCGACTGCAGCAGGCGCGGCGGCTGGCGGGAGGCCTGCAGCGCTTTCCCTGCCCAGCTTGCGGCCTCGGCCACCTGATCGATGTCCTGCAGCAGCCAGGCCAGCGTGAAGGCGGCTTCGTGCAGACCGGCATCGAGCAGACAGGCGCGGCGCAGCGCGTCGATCGCCGGCATGATCTCGCCACGTCGCTGGTGCAGCAGGCCGACATACCAGTGCAGCGGTGCATGGTGCGGAGCGCGGGCGAGTGCCGGCATCAGCACGCGCGCGGCGGCATCCGTCTGATCGGCGTCGAGCAGGAAGTAGCCCAGCGCGGCGGCGGCCGCCGGTGCTCCATCGACGGCATGCGCCTGCTGCGCGCACTGCAGCGCCGCCTCCTTGTCGCCGTCGGCGAAATGCCGCCATGCCTGCCGGGTCAGTTCCGTGCCGTTCACCGCGCCGGGCTGCTCAAACTAAGGTGCTGTCGCCGCGTGCCGCGTGCCGCGTGCCGCGGGCCGCCGGGCCACCACCGTGAACATCGCCACCTCCCTGTTCTCGGCTGGCTGCTTCTGTTTATGGACGCTGACCGTGCATTCGGTGAAGCCCATGACGCCCAGCGCGGATACGAAGAACTGCGGCGTGAACTGCCACCAGGTGTGCACCTGGGGCGTGGCGGTGTTCGGCAGCAGCCAGCACGAGGGCGCATCGCCCAGCGCCGGGTCGTACAGTTCGGTGACCACCATCGTGTGCCGGACCCGTTCGGCGACGCTCTGCAGCAGATCGAAGGGGCGGCGGCAGTGCAGCAGCACCGACGCCAGTATGCCGATGTCGAAAGGGCCGAAACCGGGTGGGAGTTCATAGGGATCACCTTCGAACACCCTGACCCGCGAGTCATGCTGCCGATGCAGGTACCAGAAGGAATTGCGCACCTTCTCGATCTGTTCACCGAACATCTCGCGCCAGGCCGGCGTGTCGAAACCTTCGAGCGGCACGACGTCCCACAGATGCGACATCGGGGGCTCGACGCAGGTGACGGTCGCACCGGCCGCCTCCATGCAGAAGGACAGGAATCCGCTCGCCGGACCGATCTCCAGCACCGATTGACCGGTGACGCAGACGTCGCCCAGGTAGCCGAACGGATCGGGCCGCAGATCCCATTCGCCGGTCACTTCCGTGCCGTCGGCCAGATCACAGGAATGATAGAAGCGGCAGTCTTCGAGACGCGGCGCACGAGGCGCGACTTCGCGCATGGCGGTGGGGAGTGGTCCGGGCGTCACCGGAGAGGGGGCGCTGTCGAGGGCCGTGCCTGCGCTGTCGCCGTCGTCGATAGTCGACCGGCTTGCGTGCAGGGCCAGCAGGCTCAGCAGTTCCCCGACGACGAGCGGCGTGGACACCACGTGGGCCGCTGCCTGACGCAGCGCCGCTTCTCTGTACGACGCGCTGAGCACCGGGTCGTAAAGATGCCGCAGCGCCTGCGCCCAGTCGTTGATCGACGCTTCGGGCGCGAGCACGAAACCGCCGTCGCCGACGAGGTCGGGCAGCGCGCCGCGCGTGCTGGCCAGCACCGGCAGGCCATTGATCTGGGCCTCGATCACGGTGCGGCCGAAGGACTCTTCCCATACCGAAGGCATCAGCAGTACCCGCGTGCGGGCGAATACCTCGCGCATTTCGCGGGTCGGGCTGCACCATTCGATATTGCCCAGCCGCGCTGCGCGCTCGAGGCAGTAGGCGCGCCAGTGCGGGTCGATGTGCCAGCTTTCGACGACGAGGAAGGGTAGTTCCGGGCAGGCCGCGGCCAGCGAGAAGAGGATTTCGACGCCCTTGATCGGCGTCGGATTGACGAACAGCACCTTGTCGCCAGTCTGTCCGCTGACATAGGACTCGGGCGCCACCACCGGCGGTATGACCGCGCAGTCGATGCCGTACAGCGCGCGCCAGCGCCGTGCGGTGAAGGTCGAATTGGCGAGATACAGCAGCGACGGGTGAGGCGCGAGATGGCCTGCGAGCTGGTGTGTCTCGACGTTGTGCAGGTAGATCGCGGTAGGGCGTCCGGTCGTCAGACTGGCCAGCACCATCGGTGCCAGCGCGGTGCCGTTCTGCACGACGATGACATCGGCAGCCCAGGCGGCGGCGGCCATCGGCAGAGCCTTTTCCGGCGCATCGGCGCGCAGTACGAGGTAACCGAGGCTCTCATCGCTGCTCGCCGGCTGCTCGTCGGCAGTGGGGTCGGTCCGCAGGCGGCCGCACAGCACGGCCGCTTCGGCGCCCATCGCCTTGATGGCCAGGCAGAGGTCGTGCGTGGTGGTTTGCAGCCCGCCGGTGAGGTCGGGCAGATGGGCATAGTTGGAAACAAACAGGACGCGCATGGCCTACCCGTGTTGTGAAGGCGGCGGGAGCGTTTGCCGCAGGGCGACCCGGATCGGTCACCCGCCTCGCTCCCGCAAGACGCGTGCTCAGGAAGCGTTATTGAGCTGACCGACCGACAGGAGGTTGCGCAGCGTCTGCGACGGATTGTTTGCGGCGGAATTGTCGACAACGTTCCGCAATCTGTCGTTGGCCAGCGTGTTACCCGGGGTGGTGGCGCCGCCAGGCGTATTTCCGGTGCTGAGCAACTGGCCGCTGGGGGCAGGCGACGGATTGGGGCTGACCTGGTTGACGTTGTTCGGCCGGGTTTCCAGCCGGTTCAACAGCAATCTGAGTTGTTGCGAGTCGGTGCGTGACGGTGCTGGCATGCCCTGGGAACTGCTGCCGACGCTAAAGCCCGGACGCGTAACGTTCTGGCTGTTGCCGTTGTTGTCGGTCATCTGCATCTGCTGACCGAACAGGAAGGTGGCGTTCGTGCTGTTCGCGTCTGAGTTCACGATGGTGATGCCGCCGCGGATATCCACCTTGCCGTGCGGTGTGGCGATTTCGGTCGCGGTGTTCTTGCTGATGTGTCCGCCGACCACGCGTAGCAGGCCCTGGTTGAGGCGCAGCCGGATCTGGCCCTGCCTGCTGGCCGGGTCGTAGTTGAAGGTTTCGATGACCAGCTCGGAATCGGCACCCAGCGTGAGGGCCGACTGGTCGAGGAAAAGAACGTGCAGTTGCCCGTCCGGTCCGGTGCGCAGCGTTTCGCCGGGAACCACATTATCGCCGACCATCACGGTCTTCGCGTTGGTGGTGGCGGGGGCGCTGGACGTGATGGCGGACACCACACCCGCACGGGGCGTTGATGCGGTCTGCGCAAAGGCGGTCGGCAGCGCGGCGCTGGTCAGCGCCGCGGCGATCCACCAGTCCTTGGAAATCGGCGGGGTCATTGCATGTTCCTCGTGCAATCGTATCGGTTCATTGTCAGGTGCAGGGCTGTGCGCGCTTCAGAAGCGATAGGCGGCTGCACCGAACAAGGAAGAATTCTTGTTGCGGAAGTTGGGCAGGTTGGCGTCGGTGTCCATGTGCTCGACCTGGATCAGCAGCGACCAGGCGGCCGACAGTGCCACGGTGTTGCCGATACCGATGCGCCACTCGGTATCCCGGCGCCGTCTGGTCGGATCGACCGACGGATCGGCGGCCTGGTAGTGGCGCTGATGCACGCCGCCCCAGATCGAGGTCGTCCAGGCGCCGCCGTTGGCGACGAAGGGGTTTGCATAGCTGAACGCATAGGTCAGCCGCCCTTCGTAGCCGTCGTAGTCGTAGTACTCGCGGTCGGTGCGATGGAAGCGGGCGCGCAGTTCGCCGCTCAGTGCCGTGCCCGGGCTCAGTTCCCGGGTCAGACGTACGCGGAACAGATTGTCCGGGCCGCCGAGCAGGTTGGCGTTGGGCACGTCGATGCGCGAGGCGTAATCGAAATTGCGGTACTCGTAACCGGCGTCGATCACCGTGCGCTCGTTGATCAGGTAGCCCACATCGAGCCCGGCGCCGTAGCTGTCCAGATATTTGTGGCCTTGTGCGCTGAGCGTGCCGACGATGAGGTGAGGGCGCAGGGTGAGGCCCGGCGCGCCGGTGGCGGACGGCTTGAAGCGGATGCCGCTGGTCACCTCGACCAGCGCGAGGTTGTACGGATCCGCCTGACTGGGCGACAACCGGGAGCCGGACGAAGAGCTGTACTTGATCACCTGGGCCACCAGCGAACTGACGACGGCCGCCTCGTTCTGCGTGCCGAGGTCATAGCGGTGGTCCAGACGCAGGGTCGCCTGCAGATCGGTGTCCGACTTCGGCTTGAACGGCGAGGCGACCGCCAGCGGCAGGCCGCCTGAGAGCACCGTGTCGCGGTCGGAGCGTGCCGCCGGGTTGGTCTGCGCGCGCACGCCGAACACCAGAAGACCGTCGAACTGCGACACCTGGTTGCGCTTGCTGACATCGCGCAGCAGGTTCTCCGCAACGGTCCTTTGCTCACCCGTCAGGCGGCTGTCATCGAGCGCCTGCCGCAGCAGGGCTTCCGACATGCTGTAGGACGTCAGGCGGTAATACAGCACGGCCAGTTCTACGCGCACGGCCGGGTGAGCGGCCGGATCGAGCAGCAGGCGTTCCAAGGCGGCGATGCCGCCCTCGTAGTTGCCGTCCTTCACGAGCAGGCGGGCATAGTTCAAGCCGGCTTCCATGTCGGCCGGCGCACGCATGACTTGCTGGAAGGCCTCATCGACCTGCCGGTCGAGCGGCCAGTTTCCCGGGGTCTGGGCATGTGCCGACCCACACATGAATGCACCGAGGACTAGCGTCGAAAACGGTACCGGCCGGAAAACTCGATGGTCAATCAGACGCCTCAATTGGGGTTCCTCGGCTGTGGACATTCGTACATGTACGGCCGGAATGTAACAGAACTGAATGGATCATTCGGGCGCCAGGCGTCCATGCGCCGCTCGGCACGCACCGGATGATGATTTCCCCGGTCAGCTGCCGGCAGGCCGGAGATATCTGTGGCGGCGCATACCGGCAACGCCCCGGGGCGGAGTGTGCACCCTTTCCCGACCAGGAATCCGACGAAAAAGCCACCCTCGGGGGTGGCTTCTTTGTTTTCTGCGCCGGCTGCCCGGCCAAGCTGGTACGCTGCTTTTCCTCCGCATTCCGCCTGCCGTCGCCCGAGATGTCCCGCATCCTGTTTTTTGCGCTCCTGGCCTTCCTGGCCTGGCTGTGGTTCTTCAAGAAGCCTGCGCGCTCCAAGTCCGACAAGAACAAACCTGCCGAGCCGGTGGCCGAGCGCATCGTGCAGTGCGCCGAGTGCGGTCTGCGCATTCCCGAGGGCGAGGCCGTGTTCACCGATGCGCAATACTTCTGCTGCCCCGAGCATCGCGATGCTCACAACGGCCGGGTCTGACGCCGCCGCCGCCGCCGCGCTGCCGGCGGCGCGGGTGAGTTCGCTGCGCTACTTCAATCTGTATCGTCTGCTGATCGCCTCGGTGCTGGTCGCGCTGGTGTTCGGCGTGCCCGGCGAAATCAGCTTTGCCGATTACCGCGGCGCGCTGTTCGCCAGCGCCGCGCGCGGCTACTGGGTGTTCGCCGTCTGTGTCATGCTCGGCGCCGACCGCCTGCTGCCGACCGACGACGCGCGGCTGACCGCAGGCGTACTCGCCGACATCTTCTTCCTCACGCTGCTCACCTATGCTGGCGGCGGACTCAGCACCGGTCTGCCCTTCATGCACGTGGTCGTGCTGGCCTTCGCGGCACTGGTCGGGCAGGGCAGGCTGGCGGTGTTCTACGCCGCGGTGGCCAGCCTGGCCATGCTGTTCCAGCAGGCGATGCAGTGGGTCACGCTGGGTTCCGACGCCGGTGGCTTCGTGCATGTCGGTTCGATCAGCATCGGCTTCTTCGCCACCGCGATCGCGGTGCGCCTGCTGGCGCGTCGGGTCATCGCCAACGAGTCGCTGGCGCGCGAGCGGGGTCGCGACCTGGCCGAGCAGGTGCGGGTGAACGAACGGGTGATCCGCGACATGGACGACGGCGTGCTGGTGGTCGACACGCTCGGCCACGTGCGGCAGGCCAATCCGCAGGCGCGCCGCCTGCTCGATCCGCTGATGCCGCGCCCGGTCATGCTGGCTGACTATTCGCCCGCGCTCGCCGCGGCGATGGCGGCGCAGGCCGACCCCGACCGCGAGCGCGTGTTCGTGCTGGACCTGCCGTCGCGACCGGCGGCGCTGCGCGTGCGCTGCGTGCCGGCCGGCGGTGCCGGCGGGCATCTGGTGTTCATCGAAGATCTGGCGCGGCTGCGCGAACAGGCGCGGCAGATCAAGCTCGCTGCGCTGGGCCGGCTGACCGCCAGCATGGCGCACGAAATACGCAATCCGCTGGCCGCCATCAGCCAGGCGGCCGAACTGCTGCAGGAGGAGCGGCGCGCCGAAACCCAGGCGCGGCTCACCCGCATCATCGGCGACAACGCGCAGCGGCTGGACCGCATGGTCAGCGACGTGCTGGAGCTCGGGCGCCGCGACCGCGCCGAGCCGGAACTGCTCGAACTGGGCGCCTATGTGCGCACCTTCGTCGACGAGTTCGCGATGCGCGAGCCCGGCGTGCGTGCCCGCGTGCACATCGAAACCGGGGTGCCGGCGCGCATCTGGTTCGATCGCGGCCATCTGCATCAGGTGCTGTGGAACCTGCTCGGCAATGCGCTGCGCTTTGCCGGCCCGGACGACGGCGCGGTGCGCCTGACGGTCAGCGCGACCGAGGACGCCACGCTGCTCGACATCGTCGACAACGGCCCCGGCGTGTCCGACAGCGCGCGCGCGCACCTGTTCGAACCTTTCTTCACCACGCACAGCCGCGGTACCGGGCTCGGCCTCTACATCGCGCGCGAACTCAGCGACGCCAACGGGGCCGCGCTCGACTTCGTGGATAATTCGCCGGGTGCGCACTTTCGCCTGCGCGGCCTGAACAGGAGCTTGGACGAATCATGGAACGGCGGCGGACTGAGCGGGAACTGAAGGTGCTGGTCGTCGACGACGAAGACGACCTGCGCGAACTGCTCGACATGTCGCTGGCGCGCATGGGCCTGCACGCCTCGCTCGCCGGTTCGGTCGGCGAAGCGCGCGAACTGCTGGGCAAGGAACGCTTCGCGCTGTGCCTGACCGACATGCGTCTGCCCGATGGCGAAGGCATGGAGCTGGTGCGCCACATCGCCGAACACCACCGCGACCTGCCGGTGGCCGTCATCACCGCCTTCGGCAGCATGGACAACGCGGTCGCGGCACTGAAGGCAGGCGCCTTCGACTACCTCGCCAAACCTGTATCGATCGAGCAGTTGCGCGCACTGGTGCGTTCGGCGCTCGACCTGCCGTCGCGCGGCGGCGAGGCGCGACCGGCCGGCACCGACGCGCTGGTCGGCGACGCGCCGGCCATGACGCAGGTGCGCGAAACCATCGCCAAGCTCGCCCGCAGTGGCGCACCGGTGCATATCCACGGTGAATCCGGCAGCGGCAAGGAGCGCGCAGCGCGGCTCATCCACGAGCTGGGTGCGCGGCGAGAAGGGCCTTTCATCGCGGTCAATTGCGGTGCCATTCCGGAGAACCTGGTCGAGTCCGAGTTCTTCGGTTATGCGAAAGGCGCTTTCACCGGCGCCGACGCAGACCGCGAGGGCTATTTCCAGGCGGCGCGCGGCGGTACGCTGTTCCTCGACGAAGTGGGCGACCTGCCGCTGGCGATGCAGGTGAAGCTGCTGCGCGCGATACAGGAGAAATCGGTGCGTCGCGTCGGTGCACGCACCGAGGAGGCGACCGACGTGCGCCTGATCAGCGCCACCCACCGCAATCTGCGGCAGATGGTGGACGAGGGCCGTTTCCGCCAGGATCTTTTCTACCGGCTCAACGTGCTCGAACTGCGCATGCCCAGCCTGCGCGAGTGCCGCGAATCCATCCCGCAACTGGCGCAGACCCTGCTCGAACGCATCGCCGCCGCCGATGGCAAGAAACCCGAACTGACGCGTGCGGCGGTCGATGCGCTGTGCGCCTATCCCTTCCCCGGAAATGTGCGCGAACTGGAGAACGTGCTCGAGCGCGCCTACGCGCTCAGCTCGGGAGATCGCATCGACGCCGCCGATCTCGGCCTGATGCCGGTCGACGACGAGGTGCCCGACATGCCGGCCGGCGAACTGCCGCTGCAGGACTACCTCGACCGCATGGAGCGCGCCGCCATCGAGGACGCGCTGCGCAAGACGCGCTACAACCGCACCGCCGCCGCCCGCCTGCTCGGCGTCACCTTCCGCTCGCTGCGCTACCGGCTGCAGCGGCTGGGCATCAATGACTGAGTGCAGCGGCCACCGTCGTCAGGATGTGGGGCGCCTTGTCGTGAGCAAGCGCGCTCCCGCACGCAGCCGGCCCCGACGTGGGAGCGAGCTTGCTCGCGATCTGCCTCTGCCTGGCCACACCCGATGACGACCGATTTCCACATCGACGCCGAAGGCTGGTGCCTGGCCGCCCGCCGCATCGAATCGCCGAATTCCGACCCGCGCCCCGAGGGCGAGCCGGTGTCGCTGGTGGTCATGCACTGCATCAGTCTGCCGCCGGGCGAGTTCGGCGGCCCCTATATAGAAGACCTCTTCCTGAACCGGCTCGACCCGACGGCCCACCCGTACTTCGTCGACGTCGCGCCGCTGCGCGTGTCGGCGCATTTCGTGGTGCGGCGCAGCGGAGAGCTGCTGCAGTTCGTGCCGACCACGCGTCGGGCCTGGCACGCCGGGCGTTCGAGCTGGGGCGGGCGGGAGGGCTGCAACGACTTCTCGGTCGGCATAGAGCTTGAAGGCTGCAACGTGCTGCCCTTCGAGGATGCCCAATACCGGTGCGCCGCAGCGCTGATTGACGCGCTGCGCAAACGGCATCCGGTGGTCGACGTGGTAGGTCATTCGGATATCGCGCCGGGAAGAAAGACCGATCCCGGTGCCTGCTTCGACTGGAAACGCTTGCCCGGCGTCACCCGGCCGGACTGATTGCCGCCATACCGGCGTTTGCGCCGGATTCCTCTCCGCCAGCCCTTGTCCGGTGCCAATCCCCTGTGCGCCGAAGGGTGATTTTCGGGCCGCCGCAGCGCGGCCTAGCAGAAAAATCGCGCTTGCGGGTGCCGGATTGGCTCACTAGAATTAGTAGCTCATCGAGCTTCAACCACTACCTATAGTGGTCAGTTAGCGAAATCCCATCAAAAACCGCTTCTCCGTCGCGCTCGCGACGGCCTTACAGGGAGACGTCCGCATGCAATTGACCGCCGAACACGCCAGCACCCGTCCGCAGTCCCCCAGCCCCGACCAGATCAGCATCGACGAGCTGCCGAACACGGCGGCGCTGCACGCCGACTACAAGGTGATCCGCCGCAACGGTGCGGTGGTGAATTTCGAGCCGGCCAAGATTTCGATCGCGGTGACCAAGGCTTTTCTGGCGGTGAATGGCGGGCAGGGTGCCGCGTCGGCGCGCGTGCGCGAACAGGTGGCTGGCATCACCAGCCAGGTGGTGCAGGCGCTGGTGCGTCGCCAGCCGCACGGCGGCACCTTCCACATCGAAGACATCCAGGACCAGGTCGAACTGGCGCTGATGCGCTCGGCAGAGCACGACGTGGCCCGCGCCTATGTGCTGTACCGCGAGAAGCGTGCCGCCGAGCGTGCGCAGAAGCAGCACGCGGTCGAAGCCGCGGCTGACCAGCCGGTGCTGCACGTGGTCGACGGCAACCGTCGCATGCCGCTGGACCACGCCGCGCTGCGCGGTCTGATCGAAGCTTCGTGCGAGGCGCTCGGCGACGTGGTGTCGGTCGACGCCATCCTGAACGCCACGTTGTCCAATCTGTACGACGGCGTACCAGTCGAGGAAGTGCGCAAGTCGGCCATCATGGCCGCCCGCTCGCTGCTGGAGCAGGACCCGGCCTACGGCTACGTGACCGCCCGCCTGCTGCTGCACACGGTCCGCGCCGAAGTGCTGGGTGAGGAAACTTCGCAGGCAGAGATGGCCACTGCCTACGCCGAGTACTTCCCGCGCTACATCAAGCTGGGCATCGAAGCCGAACTGCTCGATTCCAAGCTGGCCCAGTTCGACCTCGCCAAGCTCGGCGCCGCGCTGGACCACCGCAACGACCTGCGCTTCAACTACCTCGGCCTGCAGACGCTGTACGATCGCTACTTCCTGCACATCCGCGACCGCCGCATCGAACTGCCGCAGATCTTCTTCATGCGCGTGGCCATGGGTCTGGCGCTGAACGAGATCAACCGCGAAGAGCGCGCGATCGAGTTCTACAAGCTGCTGTCCAGCTTCGACTTCATGAGCTCGACGCCGACGCTGTTCAACAGCGGCACGCTGCGCCCGCAGCTGTCGTCCTGCTACCTCACCACGGTGGCCGACGATCTCGACGGCATTTTCGAGGCGATCAAGGAAAACGCGCTGCTGGCCAAGTTCGCCGGCGGTCTGGGCAACGACTGGACGCCGGTGCGCGCACTGGGTTCGCACATCAAGGGCACCAACGGCAAGTCGCAGGGCGTCGTGCCCTTCCTGAAGGTGGTCAATGACACCGCGGTTGCGGTGAACCAGGGCGGCAAGCGCAAGGGCGCCGTCTGCGCCTATCTGGAAAGCTGGCACCTCGACATCGAGGAATTCCTCGACCTGCGCAAGAACACCGGCGACGACCGCCGTCGCACGCACGACATGAACACGGCGAACTGGATTCCCGACCTGTTCATGCGCCGCGTGATGGAAAACGGCGAATGGACGCTGTTCTCGCCGGCCGACTGCCCGGACCTGCACGACCTCTATGGCAGCGCCTTCGAGCAGGCCTACACCCGCTACGAAGAGAAAGCCGCGCGCGGCGAAATCCGTCTGTTCAAGAAGACGCAGGCGGTCGCGCTGTGGCGCAAGATGCTGTCGATGCTGTTCGAGACCGGCCACCCGTGGATCACCTTCAAGGACCCGTGCAACCTGCGTTCGCCGCAGCAGCATGTCGGCGTCGTGCATAGCTCGAACCTCTGCACCGAAATCACGCTGAACACCTCGGACACCGAAATCGCCGTGTGCAACCTCGGCTCGGTGAACCTGGTCGCCCACCTGAAGGACGACGGCAAGGGCGGCAAGGCGCTCGACCACGACAAGCTGCGCAAGACCATCCGCACCGCGATGCGCATGCTCGACAACGTCATCGACATCAACTACTACTCGGTCGGCAAGGCGCGCAACGCCAACCTGAAGCACCGCCCGGTCGGCATGGGCCTGATGGGCTTCCAGGAAGCGCTGCACGAACTGCGCACGCCCTACGCCAGCGACGCGGCGGTCGAGTTCGCCGACCGTTCGATGGAAGCGGTGGCCTACTACGCCTACTGGGCCTCGACCGAACTGGCCGAAGAGCGCGGCCGCTACTCCAGCTACAAGGGCAGCCTGTGGGACCGCGGCATCCTGCCGCACGACTCGCTGGACATCCTGGCCGAGCAGCGCGGCGGCTACCTCGAAGTCGACCGCTCGGTCACGATGGACTGGGACGCGCTGCGCAACCGCATCGCCAACTACGGCATGCGCAACTCGAACTGCCTGGCGATCGCGCCGACCGCCACCATTTCGAACATCATCGGCGTCGATGCCAGCATCGAGCCGACCTATCAGAACCTGTTCGTCAAATCGAACCTGTCGGGCGAATTCACCGTGGTGAACGAGCACCTGGTGCGTGACCTGAAGAAGCTGGGTCTGTGGGACGAAGTGATGGTTGCCGACCTGAAGTATTTCGACGGCTCGCTGTCGCGCATCGACCGCATCCCGGCCGACATCCGCGCGCTCTACGCCACCGCCTTCGAAGTCGAGCCGAAGTGGCTGGTCGAAGCCGCGTCGCGCCGCCAGAAGTGGATCGACCAGGCGCAGAGCCTGAACATCTACATGGCCGGCGCCTCCGGCAAGAAGCTGGACGAAACCTACAAGCTCGCCTGGCTGCGCGGCCTGAAGACCACCTACTACCTGCGCGCCATGGGCGCCACCCACGCCGAGAAATCCACCGGCCGCGGCGGCGAACTGAACGCGGTGCCCAGCCAGTCGGAAGAGCCTGCGCCCAAGTTCTGCGCCATCGACGATCCCACCTGCGAAGCCTGCCAGTGAGGACTTTCCACCCTTGCCTGTTTCTGCAGGCAAGGGTGGGGGCTAGACGCTGGGGGCCAGGGGCGAGCGGAGTGTGCTCCGCGCATCGCCCCACCTGACTAAAGCAATATCCGGCGCGCTGTGCGCGCCGACTGAAGGAGAAAACAACAATGCTGAGTTTCGAAGACGACCTGCCGATGACCGCACCGCAACCCGGTCTGGCGCTGCGCACGCCCGCATCGCGTCCGTTCGAACCCGATTCGCGCGAACTGCCGATGTCGCCGCCGGCCACGCCGGCCGCCCAGGGCGACGCGCGCATGCGCCGCATCCGCGCCGAAGACAAGCGCGTCATCAACGGCGGCACCGACGTGAACCAGCTCGTGCCCTTCAAGTACAAGTGGGCCTGGGAAAAGTACCTCGCCGGCTGCGCCAACCACTGGATGCCGCAGGAAGTGAACATGCAGCGCGACATCGAACTGTGGAAGTCGCCGAACGGCCTGACCGAAGACGAACGCCGTCTGGTCAAGCGCAACCTCGGCTTCTTCGTCACCGCCGACTCGCTGGCCGCCAACAACATCGTGCTCGGCACCTACCGCCACATCACCGCGCCCGAGTGCCGCCAGTACCTGCTGCGTCAGGCGTTCGAGGAAGCCATCCACACCCACGCCTACCAGTACATCGTCGAGTCGCTGGGCCTGGACGAAGGCGAGGTGTTCAACGCCTATCACGAAGTGCAGTCCATCCGTGACAAGGACGAGTTCCTCATCCCCTTCATCGACGTGCTGACCGACCCGGCCTTCAAGACCGGCACGCCTGAAGCCGACCAGCAGCTGCTGAAGAGTCTCATCGTGTTCGCCTGCCTGATGGAAGGCCTGTTCTTCTACGTCGGCTTCGTGCAGATCCTCGCCCTCGGCCGCCAGAACAAGATGACCGGCGCTGCCGAGCAGTACCAGTACATCCTGCGCGACGAGTCCATGCACTGCAATTTCGGCATCGACCTGATCAACCAGATCAAGCTCGAAAACCCGCACCTGTGGACCCCGGAATTCCGCGAAGAGCTGAAGGCCCTGTTCCGCAAGGCAGTCGAGCTGGAATACCGCTACGCCGAAGACACCATGCCGCGCGGCGTGCTCGGCCTGAACTCCAACATGTTCAAGGAATACCTGCGCTTCATCGCCAACCGCCGCGCCCAGCAGATCGGTCTGGACGTGCTCTACCCGGGCGCGGAAAACCCCTTCCCGTGGATGAGCGAAATGATCGACCTGAAGAAGGAACGCAACTTCTTCGAAACCCGGGTGATCGAGTATCAGACGGGTGGGGCGTTGAGTTGGGATTGATGGTGGGATAAAAGGCCGGCATTCGCCGGCTTTTTTATTCCATTTTTACAGGCGGATGCGCTAAAACCGTGGTCTCGAATCGTGGACTTTTGGCGGGGTCTAGATTTAGTGACGAGTGCTGATTGTTCTCACGCAGTCCAATGAGGAGGGTGTGATGGCTATTGATTATTCCGGGTACTGGACAGGCACGATTTCGGGTACGAACCAAGGAGGATTTACCTTGGATTTGCGGCAGAATGATGAGCTTGTTACTGGTACGGCGACAATTAGCGAGCCTCAGTTCGGCCAATATGAATACAGCTTTGAGGGTACTGCGGGGGATTCTCTCTCGGTGCATATGACACCGGTCCGTCAGTCAAATACTCTTTTTGAGCTCGGAGTTGTGCAAGCTGTTGCGACGATTTCGGGCGATGGGAAGTTGTCGGGGAGGTGGCGGTCATCTATCGGGACCGAAGGCATCCTCATGGCAACCCGGTTTGAAGGTTCCGCTTTGAGCGGTGAACTCCCTAATAATAATTCGGTGTTCTTGGTTCATGGACACGATGAGGGGACAAAGCATGGTGTGGCGCGTTTTCTAGAAAGGCTTGGTATAACTCCGGTTATTCTTCAAGAACAAGTAAATCGCGGTATGACGGTGATTGAGAAGTTTGAGGAATTCGCCAAGAGAGCGGGTTTCGCAGTGGTTTTACTGACACCTGATGATTTCGGTTATCCAGTCGGTAGGGAGGAAGAAAAGAAACATCGGGCAAGGCAAAATGTTGTGCTCGAGTTGGGTTTTTTCTCTGCGAAACTGGGTAGGGAGAAGACCTTTGTCTTGATCAAAGGTGATGTTGAAATGCCGTCAGATATACTTGGCCTAGTCTACGAGAAAATAGATGGCAGTGAAGGGTGGAAGATAAAGCTGGCTCGTGAGTTAAGAAGTGCCGGTTTCGAGGTTGATATGAATCGTGTGGTCGATTGAGCAAGGGTTTTTTAAGTTTTGTATCGTCGAGGTTCAAGATCGAGAATTATTGGGGGTGGATCACGATTTTGAAGCCGTTCCGTATTATTGTCCGTGGCCTGCCCCTTGTTGTCCTTAAGCCTTGCGCCAATCATCCCGACCCACCACCACCTCCTCCAAAGGGGAGTGCGCGCGGCGGAATGTAAGTGGCGTGAGCGTTATCCACGATGAAAGTTACGCCCGCGTCTTGGAGCATGACTGCACAGGGTTCCTGGGCGATCTGCGATGCTGCAACTTCGGCGGCGAACCATCCGCGCCGGTAGGCCTCATAGACGAAGAGCCAGTGTTCTTCGAAAAAGCAGTCCTGCTGGAACCAACGAACAATAGGCGAACAATAGGGGACAGACCACGATTTTTCTGGCGGCTATTGGTAATCGTGGTACGTCCCCTATTGTTATATTATTACCAGGGTGGGTCACGGCTTTTATTGTCAAATTTAGGACGTGTTTGTCTGCTGATGCCTCATGTTTATAAAGATCGTTGTGCGGTGAGGAAATCGACTTCCCGGATCGTTATCGACTTTTTTCGATCAGCGCAAGATCTATGCGTTTTTCGGCGTCGGTCTTCTCTTGTGGCAGTCCTTGCTGCGTAGCTCTTGGCGATGTCAGGCTGCCAGTTTCTCAAAGCTCCAGTACAGGGGTGCAAGGACTTTGATCCCGCCTGCCTTCGGCGCTGCTCGGTGCAAGTGGGAATGAGCAAGGACCAAGTGAGGGCGCTATTGCTGAAGCGTCCCGAACGAGAGGTGCGCCCTGCCGGGGCGCTGGCTCTTGAGGAAATATGGGAATGGTATTGGGGGGGGCGTTTCGTTCGGAAGGGATGGGCGAGTTGAATTTGTGACGATGCACTGGGAATCGTGCCCGACGGAGACGCAATCCGCCCCGTGAGGAACAGGTAACAATAAGGGACGCAACAACAATTCCGCAGTGCCTGCGACTTAAGAGGCTGGCAGCGCAGGCGCGGTCAACTCCACGGCAGCCCCGATCTGCCAGCGGCTACAAGTCGCGCACACGGAGGCCCTCCCGCCGTTTCACCAGATCGCCCGCACATGCGGGTAGCTCCTGATCCTTTCGTCGGCGCTGACCAGTGGTGCGGCGAACTTGCGCGCGGTGGCGACGATGATGCGGTCGGCCGGGTCCTTGTGGAAGTCCCCCGGCAGTTGCACGCTCTTCACGGCGATTTCACTGTCCACCGGCACCATCTGCACCGCATCGATCAGGCTGAGGGTGTCCAGCCAGGATGCGACGTCCATCGACAGCGCGACGCGCCCGCGCTCGACCAGCATGGCCAGTTCCCATGCCGACATGCTTGAAACGAGGATCTGGCCGTCGTCCATTTCGGCATCGATGGCCGACGCTGCGGCGGCGGACAACTGCGCGCGTTCACCGTTGGCCCACCACAGCAGCGCGTGGGTATCGAGCACGATCACCGCGCGGCGTCCCAGTCGTCTTCTCCCACCGGTTCGGTCGGCCGGTCATACCGCAGCAACGAGCCGCGCAGGATGTCCAGCGGCGAGCGCTCGCGCTGTGTGAAGCGACGTACTTCCAGCCGCGGTTCGCCGCGGTCGGTCACGATGAGGGGTTCGCCGCTGCGTTCCACGTCGCGGAAGTATTCGAGCGCGCGCGCCTTGAACTGGGATTTGGACACTTCGGTACTCACATCGGGCCTCTTCTGAGCATGGTCACGGAACTATGGTCATGGTAGGTGCGAATCTGATGTCAAACAAGTCGCCGCGGCCGCGGATGTCTTCCAGGCCGCGACGCAGTTTTCCCATGGTCTGGACCGGCAGATGGATACGCTGCGGATCAAGCGCGGCAAAGAAGACAAGGACTCCGGCGTCAGCCCGTGCGCCCTTGCGCAGTTCGCTGATCACGTCGGTGTCGAGCAGGTACATCAGCCTTGCCGGACCTTGAAGTCATCGTCGGTGCCCAGGTCCGGCATGGCGGCGAGCACGTCTTTCAGGCTGCGCCTTGCGGGGCGGGCGAGGGCGGCGCGCAGGATTTCGCGATGTTCCGCTTCGGCGCTGCGCCCATGCGCCGCCGCCGCTTCCTTCAAGGCCTGGATGATGGCGGGGGCGACGTTCCGGACGATGAGATTGCTGGCCATGGTCGGTGTTCCTCCGGGTGATCGCAGTGCGTGCAGTCTGGCTTCTCCTGCAACCACCGCAAGCGGTCGTTCGTCACCCGTCGCGGCGTCCGATCTTGTCGGGCGTTACGATGGTTCCTGGCTCGCTACTGGAATCTGGATGATGAGCAGCACGATCACGCTGGTGCTTTCCGATGAACTGAAAGCCCGAATCGCTGCGGTGGCGCAGCAGTCGGGCAAGAGCGAACACGCTTTTATGGTCGAGGCGCTTGAACTGCAGACCGCAGTGGCCGAACGTCGCACAGCCTTCGTAGCCGATGCGCTGCGGGCGCGCGAAGAGGTGGCGCGTTGCGGACGGGTGGTGGATGCCGATGAGGCGTTCGATTATCTGCAGGCGCGTGCTGCGGGTAGCCATGCCCGCAAGCCCGACCCTTCGTCGATCTGAACGCGGGCGTTCCTTCGAGTCTCCGTCTGTCTCCGGTTCCGCGCGCCGCTCACCCCAGCCGCGCAATGCGCGCGCTCGCAGTGTCGAGGTGAGTCACCAGCGCCGCAACGCAGGGCGCGAATCGTGCGCTGAATCCGCCGTCGCCTGAGATGCGCGTTAGGTAGGCGCGTGCCAGCGCCTCGGCCTGGCGCCAGGTGTCGTGGGCGATGCCGACGTGGATGACCGCCTCCGGCACGGTGTCCGGCAGGCCGCCGCCGCTGCGCGGGGCGAAGGCCATGGGCGTCATGTCGTAGGCGGGGGCGAGCGCATAGGGGCGGCCCTGTTCGGCGACGAAGGACAGGTTGCCGCCGTGCATGTCGGTGTTGCCGATCAGCGTGCCGAAGGCCCAGAGCAGGCAGGCGCCAGCGGCCGCATCGGGGGTGATGTGGCGGTCGCGCGCCAGTCGGTGCGCGATGACGGGCCAGCCTTCCGCAGCGGCACCGACGAACTCGGCATCGAGCGCGGTAAGCGACAGCAGTGCGCGCCGGCCGAGCGGGCCGACGCGGTCGAAGCGTTCGACCTGCAGGAAGCGTTGTCCGCCGTGCTCGATCAGGGTGGTGAGGGCGGCCGGGATGCCGGCCTCGCGCAGCACCGAGAGCGCGAGGTGTTCGGCGCGCAGCAGATCGCGCCAGCGCTCGCTCACCGGGCTGTCTTCGACTTCGCTGAACTTCACGATCACGTGCCGGGGGCCGGCCGGCGTCATCGCGCAGGCCGTGAATTTCGGCTGTTCGCCCCCTGCCGACGAACCGGGTGCGTCGCCTTGTGCTGCTTCGGCGGCCAGACGGACATAGGTTGCTGCAAGGTCGGTGTCGGCGATGGGGGCGGGCAGGGGCTGCGACAGAAAGCGGTCGCGGGCGACCTCACCCACCAGCAGATTCCCCACCCTGTCGTGACCGTGTGCCAGCAGTGCGCGCAGCGCGTGTGTGTCGCTCCAGTCGGCGAGCCGCGCCGGCAGCCCGAGCGCAGCACCGTGACGCGCAGCGTGGGCGCGGCCGAGAAAGCCCTGCGGGCGCATGTCCATCAGCCACCAGGGCAGGCCCTCACTATGCAGCGTTGCGCCATCGGTCTGGTGCATCACGAAACCGTCGGGCCGCACCGGCACCAGCGTGCCGAGCAGCGTGATCCGGCCTTCGCTGTCGACGCGGTGGATGGGGATGTCCGGCAGCCCGCGCACCGTGTCGCGCAGCGCGTAACGAATGGATCGCGCGGCGCCGATGCGCACGATGTCGTCGCCCAGCTCGGCCAGCGCACGGGACACCGTCGGCTGGCTGATGCCCATGCTTTCAGCCAGTTGGCGCGCGGTCAGCGGCCCGCCGCTGAGGCGAAGCCGTATTGATTCGGCGTGGGGCGACATTCTTTGAATGGATTTGTGAATAGATAGGTGAATATATCACCCACCGCGTTGAGTGCGCACCTCCGAGGTTCGTCGACAGCAACTCACTCGTCGCGCGCCTTCTCGTCTGCGCCGGATCGAAGTTCGCGGCGGTCCAGCCAGACGCTGACGGAGACCGCCCTCGGCCGACGTTGCGGCGATCGACCTGAACGAGGCGGGCAAACTTCTTCGAGAACCGGGTGATCGAGTAACGGACGGACGGCGCGCTTCACGCTTTTCGCGCTTCGACGTCGATGATCGCCGCACTCGATGAATGCAATTGCATGAATCGCCTGGCGCGGGCCCCGCTCATTTTTTCGCGCCGGCCGCAGGCGCGGTGTTGACGGGCAGGCACAGCGCGGCGGTCAACAGTGCAAGGCTCATGTGGCACAGATAAACGGCGTCGAAGTCGGCACGGTGCAGACTCGCACCGCCCAACAGCAGCACGGTGAGGGCGACCCCCATGACCGAGCCGATCTGACGTATCGCCTGATTGACCGCGCTGCCGACGGCGTAGTGCTCCGGGGGCAGGTGGCTGGCGGCGGCGCCTGACAGCGACGGCAGCACCATGCCCACGCCGATGCCGCTCATCACCATGCCCGGCAGCCAGTGCGTCAGATAGGCGGGCTCGGTGCCCGGCACCATGAAGAACCACAGCGCGCTGGCCGCGTAGATCAGACAACCGGCGACCAGCACCGGGCGGTGACCGTGCCGCCCGGCCAGACGGCCAGACAGCGCTGCCACCGGAACCACCAGCAGCGGCCCGGGCGCCATCGCCAGACCGGCCAGTGGAAGCGGGTAGCGCCAGATCGCGTTCATGTAGAAGAAGAATGCGAAGAACATCATCGAGAACGCCGTACCGAAGCTCAGCGTCGCCAGATTGACGTAGCGGTAGGTGGTGTTGCGAAACAGCCCCGGATCCACCAGCGGCGCCCCGGCCAGCCGGGCCCAGACGACAAAGCCGAGGATGCTCGTTAGCCCGACGCCGGCGGTGGCGAGCAGGTCATGACGCGACCAGTCAGGCGAGTCGGCCTGCACGATGGACAGCGCCAGCGCGCCGATGCCGTGGACCAGCAGGGCGATTCCGACTAGGTCAAGCGGTCGCCCCCGTGCCGGCTGCTTCGCTTCCGTCAGCAGCGTTGCACCGCGCCAAATGGCAAGCATGCCCAGCGGCACGTTCAGATAGAACGCCCATTGCCATCCGAGCGATGCGATCACGAAGGCGCCCAGGCTGGGGCCCACCGCCGCGGCCAGGCCGCCCACCGCGCCCCACAGGCTGACCGCCACGGCACGCCTGTCGGCGGGGAAGGCCGCCAGCAAGAGCGAGAGCGATGCCGGCGTCAGCAGTGCGGCGCCCAGGGCCTGGAAGACTCGTGCCGCGACCAGCCACTCCACGCTGACCGCCAGACCACAGGCAACGGACGCCGCCAGAAACAGTGCAACACCGGCGAGAAAAACCTTCTTGCGCCCATGCCTGTCTGCCAGGCCGCCCGAGGGAATCAGCATCGCGGCATAGACAACGGTGTAGGCATTCAGCACCCAGGAGAGGTCTGCTGCCGTGGCCTGCGGAAAACCGGCGCGCAGGGCGCTGAAGGCGGCGAACAGCATGGTGCCGTCCATCGACACAAGAAACACCGCCACGCTGGCGACCCAGAACACCGGCCACGGCGAGGCGGCGTCGGCGGGCAGGGCGGGTGACGCCTCTTCGATCATCGGCGGCGAGCCCGCCACGGTCTGGCTGTCGGGGGCGGTCATGGCGCGCACGTAGTCGGTTGGTGATTTCTCATGGCCGGGCTCGGTCGGTGCGGATGTTCAGGCGAGCCCGAAGGTCTTCCGCAGGCCCTTCTCGACCGGGCCGGCGGGCATGAAGCGGCGCAACTTGGCCAGCAGAGACGCTTCGCCCTTCGGCGTATGGCGCATCTTCCATGTACCCAGCGCGGCGCCGACGATCGCGGCGGCGACGCCGTCGGGCCGGGGCGCCTTCTGGACATTGTTCTGGATGGCGCGCGAAACGATGCCGAGCTCCTCGTTGTAGTCGGGAATCCTTGAAGTGGCGTGGGGCGCGTTGACATCCAGATTGGTCCGGGTGAAGGACGGTTCGACCAGCGCGACGCGGATGCCGAACTGGCGGACCTCGTGGTCCAGCGATTCGGACAGGCCTTCAACCGCGTGCTTGGAGGCCGCATAGAGCGCCATGTAGGGCGCCGGCAGGAAGCCCAGCACCGAACTGACATTGACGATGCGGCCGGAGCGCTGCGTGCGCATGTGCGGCAGCACCGCCTTGGTCGTGCGCAGGAGGCCGAAGAGGTTGGTGTCGAACAGCGTCTGCGCCTCGGCGATCGATGTTTCTTCGGCTGCGCCCAGGAGGGTCACGCCCGCACTGTTGACCAGCACGTCGATGCGCGCGGCCTGAGCGATGACCGCCTGGATTCCGCGCTTGACCGAGGCTTCGTCGCGCACATCCATCTCGATCAGCGCAACGCCCGGTACCGGCTCTGCCTTGGCAAGGTTGCGCACGGTGCCGAACACCTGGCAACCCTGACTGGCCAGGCTCAGGGCGGCGGCGCGTCCGATGCCCGACGACACACCGGTAACGACGACGACTTTGGAATGCGACATGACAGTTCCTTTCTATAGGTGACTGGGTTGGAGCACGGACGGGTCAGCGCTGCGCCCCGCGGGCCTGATCCTGAACCAGATGGAATACATGGCCGGCAGGAACACCAGAGTCAGAACGGTGCCGGCGAAGGTGCCGCCGATCAGGGTGTAGGCGAGCGTTCCCCAGAACACCGACTGGGTGAGCGGGATGAAGGCCAGGATGGCGGCGAGGGCGGTCAGGATGACCGGACGCGCGCGCTGCACGGTGGCTTCCACCACCGCATCGAAGGGGGCCAGGCCCGCCTTCTCGTTGTCGTGGATCTGGCCGATCAGGATGAGCGTGTTGCGCATCAGGATGCCGGCCAGCGCAATCAGGCCGACCAGCGCGTTGATGCCGAAGGGCTGGTTGAACAGCAGCAGCGTAGGCACCACCCCGATCAGGCCCAGCGGCGCGGTGGCGAACACCATCGTCATCGCCGAGATCGAGCGGACCTGGAAGATGATGGTGATCAGCGTCAGCGCGATCATGACGGGGAAGACCGGCAGCAAGGCGCTGTTGGCCTTGGCGGATTCCTCGATGGAACCGGCCAGTTCGATCCGGTAGCCCGCCGGCAACCTGGCGATGATGGGCTGAAGATCCTGCCAGACGGCGGTGGACACATCCGGCGGCTGCAGCCCCTCGGCGATGTCGCCGCGCACGGTGATGGTCGGCGTGCGGTCGCGGCGGCGCAGGATGGGGTCTTCCATCTGAACCTCCACCGAGCCCACCTGCGACAGCGGAATCCGCTGGCCGGTCGCGCCGACCAGCGTGAAATCGCCGATCCTGGCCGGATCGAGCCGGGTGTGCCCGGCCGAGCGGGCAGCGACCTGCACCGAACGGATGTCTTCGCGCACCTCGGTAATGGGGATGCCGCTCAACAGGAACTGAAGCTGCTGCGCCACGTCGCTGGAGCTGAGGCCGAGGCTCTGCAGCCGGTCCTGGTCGAGCGAGAAGCGCAGGGTGGGCACGCGCTCGCCCCAGTCGGTATTGACCGTGCGCATCTGCGGCGAGGCCTGCATCACGCCGCGCACCTCTGCGGCGATCTCGCGCAGCGTGTTGGCGTCCGGCCCCATCACGCGGAAGGCCACCGGGAAGGGCGAGGGCGGACCGAACACCAGTTGGGTGGCCCGTACGCGTGCTTCCGGCGCCAGACCGTCGGCCACCGCCTGGCGCAGCCGGAGCTTGAGCGCCTCGCGCGCGTCCTGGTCGTCGGTGAGGACGACAATCTTCGAGAAGGACGGGTCGGGCATCTCCGGCGACATCGCCAGATAGAAGCGCGGTGCCCCCTGCCCGATGTAGGCGGTCACGATCTTCGCTTCCGGCTGCTCGGCCAGCCACGCCTCGACCTTGGCGACCGCCGCACTCGTCTGCTGGATCGCGCTGCCATAGGGCATCTGCACTTCGATCAGCACCTCCGGCCGGTCCGAGGTCGGAAAGAACTGCTTGTTGACCACGCCCATGCCCAGCACCGCGACGACGAAGACACCGATCACGCTCGCCGCCACCAGCCACTTGCGCTGGATCACCGATCCGAGCAGGCGGCGGAAGCGCTGGTAGTTCGGCGTGGCGTAGATCGCCCCGTGCCCGCCCTCGCGCGGCGTGTAGTTGGGCAGCAGCTTGACCCCGAGGTAGGGCGTGAACACCACCGCGACGATCCAGGACGCGATCAGCGAAATGCCGACGACCCAGAACATATTGCTGGTGTATTCGCCGGCGGTCGATTTGGCGAAGCCGTTCGGCATGAAGCCGATCGCCGTCACCAGCGTCCCCGACAGCATGGGTGCGGCGGTATGGCTCCACGCGTAGGCGGCTGCGCGGATGCGGTCGTAGCCTTCCTCCATCTTCACCACCATCATCTCGATGGCGATGATTGCGTCATCGACCAGCAGGCCGAGGGCGAGGATCAGCGAACCCAGCGTGATGCGGTCGAAGTTCTTGCCGGTGGCGGCCATGACGACGAAGACGGCGGCCAGGGTCAACGGCACCGCGGCCGACACCACGATGCCGGCACGCCAGCCCATGCTCAGGAAGCCCACCAGCATCACCACGCCGAGCGCGGCAACGAACTTGAGCATGAATTCATCGACGGCCGAACTGATGTTGACCGACTGGTCCGTGACCTTGGACAGGCTGATGCCCAGCGGGAGCTCGGCGTTGATCGCGGCGGCTTCGGCCTCCAGCGCGCGGCCAAGATCGAGGCCGTTCCAGCCCTCGCGCATCACCACCTCGAGCAGCAGGGCCGGTTCACCGTTGTTGCGGATGAGGAAGCTGGCCGGGTCCTCGTAGCCGCGCTTCACCTCGGCCACGTCGCCGAGCTTGAGCGTGCGTCCGCGCGCCGCGACCGGCGTGTTGCGGATCGCTTCCAGGTCGTCGATCGCGCCGTCCAGCCGGATGAACACCTGCGGCCCCTTGGCTTCGATCGAGCCCGCGGGCGTCATGACGTTGCGCCCGTTCAGCGCCGCGAAGAGGGCTTGCGGCGAGACGCCGAGGGTCGCGAGGCGGTCGTGGGAGAACTCGACGAAGATCCGTTCGGCCTGTTCGCCGATGATGTTCACCTTGTTGACGCCCGGCACGTGCAGCAGGCGCTGGCGCAGCGTTTCCGCATCGCGCACGAGCTGCCGCTGCGCGGCGCCGCGCGCCTTCAAGGCGTAGAGCGCGAAGGTCACGTCGGCGTACTCGTCGTTCACCATCGGGCCGATGACGCCACGCGGCAGCTTGAGCGCCTCGTCGCCGAGTTTCTTGCGCGCCTGATAGAACTCCTCGGGTACGTCAGCCGGTGGCGTGCTGTCGAGCAGGTTCAGCGTGGTAAAGGCGAGGCCCGGGCGCGTGTAGGTCTCGGCCCGGTCATACCAGCGCAATTCCTGCAGGCGCTTTTCCAGCGGTTCGGCGACGAGTTCTTCCATCTCCTTTGCGGTGGCGCCGGGCCAGGCGGTGACCACGGTCATCTGCTTGATCGTGAAGGCCGGGTCTTCCGCCCGGCCCAGCGTCAGGAAGGCCACCGCGCCGGCGACGAAGATCACGATCATCATGAACAGGGTGACCGAGCGCTCGCGTACGGCCAGAGCCGACAGGTTGAAGGCGCTCGGCGAATCCGCTGCCGGGTGGCGGGCAGGGGCCGCGCCCTCGGTCGAATGCGTCGGTGCGCTCATTGCAGCGCTCCGCTGGACGCCGCCACACGTGCGGCGTTTTTGCTGTCTGCCACGCGGACGTGTTCGCCTTCCTGCAGCAGGTGGGCGCCCAGCACGACGATGCGATCCCCAGCGGAGACGCCGCCGGTAATGGCAGCCGTTTCGGTACCGAGGCCGGCCACCTGAACCGCACGCCAGGTGACCCGCGTACCGGGTTCCGAGCCGGGCTCACCCTCGACCACCCATACACCGGGCCCCTTGCCCGGATCGAAGAGCGCACCGATCGGCACCTGCAGCGCCGGGGCGGCGCCGTCGCGCGGGATGTGGATGGATACGGTCGAGCCCAGTGGCGCTTCCGCCAGCCGGCCCTCCAGCACGTAGCGCGCCTCGAAGGTGCGTGTAAGCGGGTTGGCGGCATCCGACAGCTGGCGCAGCCGGGCTGCACCGGTCAGCCCGCTGCCGTACAGCGTGGCGACGCCTGCCGAGCCGACCGCCGGGCGCAAGGTTTCGGGGAGATCGACCACCGCTTCGCGGCGACCGACATGGGCGAGACGGACGACCACCTGCCCGGCGCCGACGACCTGGCCCGGCTCCACCAGGGTGTCCACCACCACGCCGTCGGCGTCGGCGAGCAGGACTGCGTAGCCGGTTTCGTTGCGGGCCATGTCGGCCTGCGCCTGGGCTGCGTCCAGTTCGGCCCGGGCCGCGTCGGCGGCGGCCTTGATCTGATCGTAGGCGGAAGCGGACACCGCGCCAGTCGCGACGAGATCGCGGTATCGCGCTTCGTCTTCTGCGGTCTGGCGTGCCCGCGCCGTGGCAGCGGTCACGGCCTCGTCACGGGCGCGCGTGGCAAGCCGCAGGTCGGTGGGGTCGATGCGCATGAGCGGCTGGCCGCGCTTGACGGTCTGGCCGGTGTCGACCAGGCGCTCCACGATCTTGCCTGGAACACGGAAACCCAGATCGCTCTGCACCCGCGCCGCAACGACGCCGGTGAAGGACCGCTCAGCCTGTGCGGCGGCCTCAACTGCTCCGACCCGTACCAGGGGAATCTGGGTGCGCGGGTCGATCGAAGACGTGGCCTCGCCGCACGCCGCCAGAGCGAGGGGCAGCAGGCCGACGACGGCGAAGAAGGGAAAAGTGCGGCGCTGGAACATGGTGACCTCCGGGAACGAAGGCCTCCATCCTCCATCTAGTGACCAATATTGTCAATAGTCACTTTTCACTTCTTGCGGCCCTCAGGGTGCAAGACTGCGCAGCACCAGACTGGATAGCTGCGTCGGTGCCTCGTCGGCCACATCGAGGTTGTACTGGAGCAGCAACGGATTCACATACGGCTGCATGACCAGATCGATCGCGTGCACCGTCTCGTCCAGCGGGGTCTTGCGCTCGAACTCTCCGCTCTCCCGACCTTCGCGGACGATCTCGGTCAGGATCTGCCGGATGCGCTCGCAGTAGGCGCGTGCAGATGGCCAGCCCTCGCCGGCGGAATGCGCGGCGATGTCGTACAGCTTGCGGTCGTTGAAGAACAGACCCACGCCGGTCGACACCAAGGTCTTGAACATTCGTCTGAATTTTTCCGTAGGCGTGGGCGCGCCGGCCACCGCTTCCTCGACCGCAAGAATGATGGCGCTCAAGGACTGGGCGCAGATGGCCTCGCCGATGGCCTGCTTCGAGTCGAAGAACTTGTAGATGTAGGCCTTGGAAAAACCGATCGCCTTGGCCAGATCCGAAACCGTGGTCTTTTCGTAGCCGTAGTGGCTGAAGTGTTCTCCGGCCGCCGCGACAATCTGCTCTCGAACGCTGTGGTCGACGGGACCGCGCGCCTGGGGTGTGCTTGTGTCAATTTCGCTCATGGAAAAACGATACCGCGTCGATGATGGCTTGACAATAAGTGACCAAGTTGGATTATAGTCACTTCACGCATTCAACTTTCCGGGAGATCTTAATGTTCGCCTATCCCCGCTCCCTCGTCCTGCTTCTGAGCGCCGCTGTCTTGACGGGCTGCGCCGTGGGTCCTGAGTATCGACAGCCCGAGATCGCGCTCTCGCCGGTCTTTATCGGGCAGGAGGCTGTTGATCGCCGGCAGGTTCTGCATCAGGCGGACCTCACGAACTGGTGGGCCGCCTTCAATGATCCTCTGCTTGATCGCTTCGTGTCCCTGGCGCAGGAACAGAACCTGGACATCGCGCAGGCGGCGGCCCGGGTCGCCCAGTCGCGTGCCGGGCTTGGCGCAGCCAACGCCGCACTGCTGCCCTCGGGCCACATCGCCGGTGAAGCGGCCAGGGCGTATCGCTCGGTCGAAACCCCCTTGGGGCAGATCCTGAATTCGGCGCCCGGTTTCGACCGTTACGGCAGTGCCTACGAAACCAATGTTGCCGCGAGTTGGGAGCTGGACGTGTTCGGTGGTCTGCGCCGCGGCCGGGAGGCGGCATGGGCCGAGTATCAGGCTTCGGAAGCGGGCGCGGTCGCGACGCGTCTGGCAGTGACTGCACAGACAGCCGACATCTACATCACCATCCGTGGATTGCAGGCCCGGCTGGACGTCGCTCGCCGACAGGTACGGACGCAGCAGGACTTGCTCGCAACCATCAAGCTTCTGCATGGAAAAGGGCTCGCAGCCGAACTTCAAGTGAGGCAGGCGGAAGGCGCGCTGGCCCAGGTTCAGGCCTCGGTTCCGGTTCTCGAAGCGGGTCTGGACGCCGCCATGAACGCGCTGGACCTGATGCTCGGCTCTCCTCCCGGCACGCATCGGGCGGAGTTGGCTGAAACCCGAGATATTCCGGCTGCCCCGCAGATCGTCGCCACGGGGACGCCGGCCGACCTGCTTCGCCGCCGGCCCGACCTGATCGCGGCCGAGCGTCGCCTGGCCGCGTCCAGCGCACGAATTGGCGGTGCCATCGCCGAGTACTACCCGAAACTTTCTCTGAGCGGACTGATAGGCAGCGCGACCTCGGTGGCGAGCGGCAATCTGTTCACCAGCGGTGCCGGTCAGGCCGCAGGCGTGCTCGGCCTGCGCTGGCGTCTGTTCGACTTCGGCCGCATCGATGCGCAGATCGATCTGGCGAAGGGGCAGGAAGCGGAACTGCTCTCTGCATATCGACTTGCCGCCTTGCGGGCAACCGAAGACGTGGAGAACGCGCTGTCGTCCTTGGTCAGGCGCGAAGAGCAGGCCGCAGTGCTGACTCGAGGTGTGGACGCCTTCAGTCGCGCACGGGACGCCTCGTTTGCGGCGTATCAGAAGGGTGTCGTCAGCCTGGTCGAAGTCCTGCAAGCCGACGAGAACCTGTTACGTGCCTCCGATGCGCATGTTCAGGCACAGACTGAATCCGTACGCGCTGCGGTCGCTGCCTTCAAGGCACTGGGGGGCGGTTGGCAGGCGAGCGAATCGGACGCGCTGGTGGTCAGGTAGCCGCGGGGGCCATAGCGCAAGGGCCTCGCTCGGGGTGGCTGCTGGGGAGCACGAGCGGGTCATGAAGCACGTCGCGATCTTCTTAACCGCCTGTGATCGAGCGGTGGCGAGGCAGTGGGTGGTGCGTTTCGGTCAGCTTCCGTCGCTCGCCGCGCGTGACCGCGACCGCACGTCCCGCGCCGTCACGCCGCGCTCGCGGCGCAGCAGTTTGCGCAGCATCGACGGGTCGGCGTAGCCGACCTGGGCGGCCACCGATTCCAGCGAGGCGTGGCCGGTTTCGAGCAACTGGGTGGCGCGCTCGACGCGCAGTTTCTGCACGTACTGGATGGGCGACATGCCGACCGCCGACGCGAAGTGGCGGCTCAGCGTGCGCGGCGTCATGTGCAGCGCGTCGGCCAGCATGGCGAGCGTGACCGGTTCGCCGAGGCGGCTCTGCAGCCAGCGGTCGGCGCGCTGCAGCGTCGGCGTCTGCCGTGCCAGATGTGAGGGGATGGCGTACTGACTTTGCGACACGCGGTGGTCCAGCATCAGGAAGCGGGCGCAGCTGCGCGCCAGTTCGTCCGAGCCGTGGCGGGCCACCAGCGCGAGCATCAGGTCGGCCTGTGCCAGCGCGGCGCCAGCGGTGCTGATCGGGCCGTCGCTGACCACCATGCGCGCCATGTCCAGATCGACCCGTGGATAGCGCTCGCGGAACCACGGCGCCAGCCACCAGCTGGTGGTGGCCATGCGCCCGTCGAGCAGCCCCGCCTGCGCCAGCGCGAAGGTGCTGACGCAGGAGGCGGCCACTTCGGCGCCGCCTTCCAGCCAGCCGCCCACTCGTTCCGTCGCCTTCACGACCTCGCGCGTCGCCACCCATTCCTCCAGCGCATCGCGCTGGGCGCGGTTGGCGCCCGGCAGCAGCACCAGATCGGGCGGCGGCAGATCGGCCATGCGCGCAAGCGGCCCCACTTCAAGCCCCGAGCCGCTGCGCTCCCGCCGTCGTCCGGTGCCGGTCAGTGTCACCTCGAACAGCGGCGCTCGCCCGGCCTGGAGACACAGGCGGTTGGCGGTGTTCATCACGTCCAGCGTGATGCCCAGGCTGATGTCGAGCACGCCGGGCAGGATGAGTACGGCTGTTTTCATGATGTCCATATTAGCCTGATTGATGTCGATCAAGACACTCGATCGAGGCGTCCGGAAGCCGCAGCATGAGTCCTGGGCACTGAAGGCCGCATCTGCACGGCAACAGCGGCGAGTGCCTGCCCGACGACCACCAGGAGCCTCATGTGAATATCCCTGACGAACGCCTCCTTCATCGCGACCGTGCCCGCCCGGCGCACACGACCGGCGGACTGGACTACCTGCACGACAGCACGGGCGCGCCGTTCAACTACATGTACCCGCCGCCCGACGGCGATCCGTGGGAGAACTGCAGCTACCGCACGCACATGGTCGACATCGTCGATGCCCGGCCGGCCGCGCAGCACTTCCTGCTTCACCGTCACGGCTTCGAACTGCGCGAAGTGCCGACCCGCCTCGATGACTTCGCCGACGACGCGTTGATCCGCGCCCGTTACTACCCGGAGGTCGAGGCCATCGCCTGCGACGCGGCCGGCGGTGTTCGCGCGCTGTGCTTCGATCACCAGATCCGCCGGCGCAGCCGCGACGAACAGCAGCTCACCTTCGGCCGGCAGAACGCCCAGGCCTCGGCGGTCGGGCGCGTGCATAACGACTACTCGGAGGCGAGCGGTCTGCGCCGCCTCGCGCTGGTGCTGCCCGACGAGGCGGCGCGCGCGCGCATCCGTCGCTATGCGGTGGTGAATGTGTGGCGCCCGTTGATCGAGCCGGTGATCGACGCGCCGCTGGCGCTGTGTGATGCGAGGTCGGTGATGGTGCAGGATCTGGTCGCGGCGGAAATCCGCTACCCTGGCCGCAGTGGCGAAATCTACGTGCTGAAGCACGCGCCGCTGCACCGCTGGCACTACTTCCCGCACATGACGAAGCGCGAGGTGCTGGTGTTCAAGCAGTACGACGCGCAGGCGAGCGGGGTGTCGCGCTTCACGCCGCACGCCGCCTTCCTCGACCCGGCCGCACCGGCCGACGCGCCGCTGCGCGCCAGCATCGAGGCGCGCTGCCTCGTGCTGTTCGACTGAGGGCGCGCCATGAACGACCCGGTCATCGAATACTGGTTCGACTTCGCCAGCCCCTACAGCTACCTGAGCACGGCGCACATCGACACGCTGGCGCGGCTGCGCGGCGTGCGCGTGCTGTGGCGACCGCTGCTGCTCGGCCCCATCTTTCGCGCCGCCGGCTGGCAGGCGTCGCCCTTCCTGCAGCAGCCGGCCAAGTTCGCGTGGATGTGGACCGACCTCGCGCGACAGTGCGCGCGGCACGCGTTGCCCTGGCGCAAGCCGTCGCAGTTTCCGCGCAACGGCGTGCTGCCCGCGCGCATCGCGCTCGCACATGCCGAAGCGCCGTGGATCGCCGCTTTCTGCACACGCGTGTTCGAAGTGAACTTCGTCGATGACGCGGACATCGACGACGTCGATGCGATGCGTCGCCTGCTCGGCGAACTGGGCCAACCGGCTGACGCCGTGATTGCGAGGGCGCAGTCGCCGGAGGTGAAGCAGGCGCTGCGCGCGCAGACCGAGCAGGGCGCGCAGCGCGGCCTGTTCGGCGCGCCCAGCTTCTTCGTCGGCGACGCGCTTTACTGGGGCAACGAACAGCTGGAGGACGCACTCGATGCCGCCGCCCACCGTCGCTGAGCACAGCGGCGCGCCGGAGGGTTTCACGCCGCGCGTGCTGCGCGGCCCCTTCTTCGGCGGCCGCACGGTTTTCATGGGCGGCGCATGCAAGGAGCTGTTCGCGGCGCGCCTCACCGGCGACGACTGCAACGGGCTGGGCATCACGCACGGCGGCGTCATCGCCACGCTGGCCGACATCTTCCTGGTCGGCTTCATCGCCGCACAGTTACCGGCGCAGGCGCGGCTGGTGACCGCCAGCCTGACGGTCGACTACCTCGGCCCGAGCTGCGCGGGCGACTGGCTGCTCGGCCGCATCCATGCGCACCGCATCGGGCGCCGGCAGTGCGTCGCGGCGGGTGAGTTCCGCGTCGGCGAGCGGACGGTTGCGCTGATCAAAGCGAGCTGCGCCCTCCTTGCTGGCTCCGGAGCGCAGCAATGATGAATCCCTGCTTTGCTGTTACCCGCGAACCGCCCAACTACGTGGTGATCTTCTCGGCGCAGTGCACGCCGGGCGACGACGGGTCAGCACCCGGTGCGGTAGGTCCAGGATGGAACGGAATGAACGGGCCGGTATTCGCCAGCGGGGTGGACTTACGGGAGGCCACGCCGCTGCCACGCCGCCGCCCGTTCATCCGTCATGCCTGCATCAGCCGGCGACCGCTTCCGCCGCGCGACGCAGGGCGGCTTCTTCCTGCTCGATCCACTGCTTCAGCTTCTCGACGTGTTCCGCTTCTTCGCGCACGAACTCCTTCGCCACCTTGCGGATGTCCGCGTCGCGCGTGGTGTTGGCAATCGCGTAGTAGAACTCGTAGCCACGGCGTTCGCCCTGCAGCGCGGCCTTGAGCGCACCGAGACGCGTCAGGGCGGGATCGCCGGCCCACAGCGCGGTCTTTTCCGGGGTGGTGTTGTCGGGCCATGCGGAACTGGCCGGTAGGTTCTCCACCACCTCGTACTTCGCGCACCTCGCCTTGGCTTCTTCCAGATGCAGGCGCGAATAGCTGCCGAGCTGCGCGAACAGCGCAGCCACGTCGCTGTTGCCACAGGCGTTCATACGCTCCGCCAGTTCTTCGAAGTGCACGGCAGCGTCTTCTTCGACCTTGACCGCATAGTTCAGGAACTGGTCGAGCGTCTGGATGCCGACACCGCCCTTGTAGATCGCGGCGGCGATCGATAGCGCCGGTCCCTTCACCGGCTTGGTCACGTCGCCTTCGAACACGACGGCGATATCTTCGTCGCGAACGAAGCACTGGCAGGCCAGCCGGTGACGCGGCGGCATGTCATTCACTTCGGCGTCCATGATTTCCTGCTTGGTGATCTTGCCGAGCTGACGCAGGATCTCCTTTTCCTTTTCGGTCAGGGCGATGCCATAGCGCACGGTCGGGCTGTAGTGCACGACCTCCACCAGGCACGAGCCGCATTCACCGTCCTGACAGTCGAACGGAATCGGGATGTTGTTGGCTTTGGCGAGGGCGAGCAGCGTGCCGCGTTCGCCGGCCACCGCATAGACCGTGAGGTCGCGCGGCATCAACGGAGAAGAGAAGGTTACGTTAGCCATTTCAGGGCTCCAGGTTGTGTCCGGATCGGACCCGGTCTGATTGCAAGTTGCATGCCCCTCGAATGGCGCCCCCGTGTAATCGTCATGACATGAATGCGTGCCGAGAAGTCATTGATCCACATCATGAAATGTTGGTTTATCCGGCTATCACGAAGGTGGATGAATGACGGAGTTGATCTGCTTCAAGGCGGTTTGAAAGTGCTGTGCTAACGCCTGCCCTGCAGGGGCGTGGCGCTTTGTGGACAGACCTGTCGGCTACGCAGTGTTTGCGACACAAATCGCATCGCCGAGTACCGCGTGTGGTTCAACTTCCGTCCTGGCCGTCGTCCTTCAGGCCGGCGACGAGGGCGTCGAACACCCGACGCACCCGCGCCGGCACCGGGCCGCGCTGCGGGCGATACACCATCACGTCCCACGGCGGCGGCGCGTCCTTCTCCAGCACCTCGACCAGTCGCCCGGCGCGCACGTGCGCGCGCGCCAGATAGTCGGGCAGCTGCGCGAACGCGATGCCGGCCAGCGCCGCTTCGCATTCGGCCGCCGGGTCGTCGGTGAAGAAGGTGGGCTGCTGCGGCAGCAGCGTGCGCTCGCGGCTGAAGAACCAGTGCCACGGGCGGTTGGTGTTGCGGTTGATCAGCGCGCTGGTGGGCAGCGCGTGCAGCGCATCGACCGAGGGCGGCAGGCCGACGCGTTCGATCAGCGCCGGGCTCGCATGCACACCGAACGCCACTTTGCCGACCCGACGCATCACGTAGCGCGCGTGGCTCAGCACACCCATGCGCACGCCGATGTCGATCTGTTCATCCACGGCGTCGCTCAGTTCGTCCGACAGCCGGATGTCGAGGGCAATGCCGGGGTGCTCCACCGCGAGCCGGGTCAGGATGGGCAGCACGAGCAGACGGCCGAGCGCGCGCGGCGCGGTGATGCGCACGCGCCCGGCCATCGCCGTGGCCGCGCGCTTCTCCGCGGGCCGCAGCACCTCTTCGAGTTGCGACAGCGTCGCCGCGGCTTCGGCCGCCTTGGCGGTGCCGAACTCGGTGATGCGCGTCTGCCGCGTCGTGCGGAGGAACAGCGTTTCGCCGAAGTGATCTTCGAGCCGGCGGATGGCCCGGGTGACCGCCTGCGGCGACAGGCCCAGCCGGGTGGCGGCATCGCGGAAGTTCTTCGCGTCGGCGGCGGCAACGAAGATGCGCAGCGCGTCCTGCAGTGAATTCATCGTGTGCCTCGAAGTGGAATACTGAAATCCTGATCATTCCATTTATTTCCACTCTCTGCATCCCGATACTGGCTACATCACCCATTCAACAGAGGATGCAGTCATGAAAGCCCTTCACACTTCCATCGTCACTTCTTTCGCAGTGCTGGCCGGTCTGATCGCCGCGCCGGCCTTCGCAGCGCCGCAGGGCGCGGACATCAAGGCGCTCGCCGCCGAGTGCGCGGCATTGCCCGGCCATGCCGAACTGCGTGAGGCGCTCACCCGCGCCCGGCGCGCCGACAACGGCGGCTTCGATCTCGACATGTGGGGCACCGTCGTGAGCCGCAGCGGCACGGTGTGCGCGGTGGCCTTCACCGGCGAAAGCAACGCCAGCCAGTGGCCGGGCAGCCGGGCCATCTCGGCGCAGAAGGCGAATACCGCCAATGCCTTCAGCCTGCCCACGCTGGCCCTGGCCACCGCCAATCTGTACAGCGCAACGCAGCCGGGCGGCAGCCTGTTCGGTCTGCAGGAGAGCAATCCGGTCAATGCCGCGCTGGCGTACGCCGGCCCGGCGACGGCGTGGGGGCAGGCGAACGATCCGCTGGTCGGACAGCGCATGGGCGGCGTCAATGTGTTCGGCGGCGGGCTGGCGCTGTACAGCGCGCAGGGCGAACTGCTGGGCGCGCTCGGCGTGTCGGGCGACAGCTCCTGCGCCGATCACGCCATCGCGTGGCGTACCCGTAACCTGCTGCGGCTCGACTACGTGCCGGCTGGTGTCGGTCCGGATGGCGTCGATCAGATCAGCTTCGACGGCGACTGGAAGCAGCCGCACTGCGTCAATGCCGCGACCGAAGATGCGGTGGTGAAGGCCTTGCCGCCCACCCGCCGCCGCGAAGGGCTGGCTGCGACCACGCAGGAGTGAGTGGCACGGAGGGCGCCCCCGGCGGCGCCCTCCGTCAGTACCGGGTCGGCAGCGGAGCGATCTAGCCTCGACGGCTCATCGCCAGCAGCCCGCTGGTCTGGTCGGTGATGGCGAGCACCACGTCGCGTTGCAAGCGGCTCAGCCAACGCTCCGGTAGGGCACGCGCACCGCAGCGGGCGCCGGCCAGCATGCCGACCAGGGCGCCGGTGGTGTCGGCGTCATCGCCCATGTTGACGGTGGCGACGAGTGCCGTTTCGAAATCGGCGTGGCTCACGAAGTGGTAAAGCACGGTCTGCACCGTATCGACGACATAGGCGGTGGCGCGGCCGGGGTAGGGCTGGAAGGCGAAAGCGGGGTTATCGCGCACCCAGTCAGCGACCCATGCGCAGCAGTCGTCGTGCGATGCGCCGTCGAGGATGCGCGCCAGCAGCCGGGCCATGCCCAGTGTGGCCGCGTCGGACTGCGGGTGGTGGTGGGTGATGCGCGCCTGCGCAAGGCTCAAGCGTTCCAGCGCCGCGTCGTCGCGTAGCAGCGCCAGCACGGTCGGCAGGTTGCGCATCAGTGCGCCGTTGCCGCCGTCGCGGTCGTTCGGCGGGCCGCTCAGGCTGCCGTCGCCCAGGTAGCGCTGCAGGCCGCGACGACAGGTGTTGCCGCAATCCACCGGCTTGCCGCGCAGCCAGCCGACGAAGGCGTCGGCGATCGTGCGCGTCGTCGCCGTCATGTGTTCGTCGCTGGCGAGGCGCGCGCCGCCCACTTCCAGCAGCGCATCGCCGAGCGCGAGACTCATCGTCGTGTCGTCGGTCACCTGGCCGCGCGCGAGCTTCAGCCAGCCGCCGCCGACGATGTCGCGATGCTCGCCGTACTGCGCGCGGATTTCGCGCGGGCGCATGAATTCGACCGTGGCGCCCAGCGCGTCGCCGATGGCCAGTCCGAGGTAGGCGCCGAGGGCGCGGTCGTACAGCGTGTCGAAGTCGTCAGTCATAGGTGGTAAGAGAGCGGATTCATTGGCAGCTTGCCTGTGTGGGGTAGTCGCCGCCCAGCGCCAGCACTTCCTGTTCGCCGTGCAGCACCGGTCCGGGCAGCAGGCCGGGCCACACCAGCAGCTTGCAGCGCGGCACCTGCAGTTCGAACACCCAGTCGCCGAAGCAGCCTGCTTCGTCGCGCGACAGCGAGAACGACGCGATGCTGTTCAGGCGCACCGTGCATTGGCGGTCCTGCAGCCGGCCGGCGACCAGCTGCTCTTCGGCGCGGGTGCTGCCGCGCCACAGCCGCACATGGTCTCCCTGCGGCTGCTGCGGCAGGCCGAAACGGTCGAGCGCCCACTGGCTGAATTCGTACAACAGGTCGAGTTGCTGGTGGATGCAGTTGCCGTGATAGCGGCTGGCCGCCTTCTCTTCGAGATAGCTCACCCAGGCGGGCGACGGGAAGCGCTCAAGCCTTGCCTTGTGGAACATGGGCACCAGACCGAAGCGGCTCTCGACCCAGCCTTTCAGCACGGCGCCGGCCGGGCCGTTGGCGTCGCCACCCCAGCCCTGCAGCAGACGGCGCCAGCTGCAGCGCCAGCGTCGCGCCTCGGCGCTGTCGCGCGGCGCGTCGGCCGGCTGCAGGCCGAAGGCGATGGCGACGTAGTGCTCGAACACGTCGCGCGCTTCCGGCAGATCCGCGCAGCGATCGAGCAAGGCGAACAGGCCGCGGTGCGCCTCGCGCGTGCCGGCGATGTGCAGCGGCAAAGGGTGCTCGTTGAACAGCCGGCTGGCCAGCACCGGCGCCGGCACGCCGACCAGATTGGTGCTGTACCAGCGGTGCGGCTGGGCGTCCGCGGCCCCGCCCGCGTCAGGCGAGCCTGCGGACGCATCCGGCGCGTAGGCGGGCGACGACAGGGTTCCGGGTCGTGCGCGTTCCGCCCCGGCAACATGCGGAAGGGCTGAGTCGATCGGCATCCGGCCAGTATTCGAGGCCCTTTGACCGCCCGTCAAGCACGGTGGTCAAGGATGATGCAGATCGCTGCCCGGGAAGGCCGGACGCGCCTCAGGGCGCGCTTTGCTGGCTTTCCGGATGGGCGGTGGCGGTGCTGTCGTGCGTGCGTTCCCAGTCGCCGACCGGATCGGCCGGCGTCTTCTTGCGATGGGCAAACGCATATCCGAGTGCAAGGGCGAGCGAGGCGGCAATCAGCTTGATCATCGATGTTTCCTCCAGGAGCGGGGTCACCGGACGCGGCGACCTTTCCGTTCAGTGTGGGTCGGTGCGGCGGCGTTCGCTGTAGGCCGGCAGTACCGCGGCCCGTAGGACGGGCGCTGCGCCATTCCGCTCCGGTGGTTCGCGAGGCGCGGCGCCGGCTGTCGGCTTTCGGACCTCGTGTATCGTCTGCCCCGACCGCGCGCTGCCCGTACGTCGCACCGCGCCCGACCTTTCCTGCGCAACCGGAGCCGATACCCTCATGCCGAAATTCGTCGATACCTCACCGCCCGGCGTCTGCATCTTCTGTCGCATCGTCGCCGGCGAACTGCCTGCCGCGCGCGTGTTCGAGGACGATCTGACGCTGGCTTTCATGGACCTCGGCCAGGTCAATCCGGGTCACGTGCTGGTGGCGACGAAGCGGCACGCCGCGACGCTGTTCGACATCACGCCGGAGGAGGGCGCCGCGGTAATGAACACCGCGCAGCGCGTGGCCGCCGCCATCCGCGAAACCTTCGATCCGCCGGGGCTGAACCTGCTGCAGGCCAACGGCAAGGAGGGTGAGCAGACGGTGTTCCACTTCCACATGCACGTATTGCCGCGCCACGCCAATGACGGCGTCGGCCTGATCTGGCCGCGCAAGGAGCCGGGTGCCGAGGTACTGCGCGGCTATGCGGCGCAGCTCGCCGGAGCGCTGACGCGCGGCTGAGGCAGGCTGACCGGACAGATCGCGGCCTTGCCGCGATCACCGCATCTCGAACAGTTCCTGGTGGAAACGGTCGGCCGGCAGGCCGTGGGCGACGAAGTCCGCGCGCAGCGCCTGACCGAAGCCCGGCGGGCCGCAGAACCAGATGCTGGCCGACTGCCACTCGGGCGCGGCGGCGCGGATGCGTTCGCCATTGAGGCGGCCGTCGCGGGCATCGACCAGCAGATGCAGACGCACACCAGCCGCCGCCGCATCGGCGGTCAGACGGTCGATGGCGTGCTGATCGAAGTCGGCCGTCGGGTGAAACAGATCGACCACCCGCGTGTCCGCCGTGGCGGCGCGCTGCTTCATGCGGGCAATGAAGGGCGTGATGCCGATGCCCGCCCCGACCCAGATCTGCCGCGGCTGCGCGTCCTCGAAATCGAAACAGCCGTAGGGCCCCTCTACCGTCACCGGCATGCCGATCTTCAGCGTTTCGCGCAGGCGGCGGGTGTGGTCACCCAGCGCCTTGGCGATGAACACCAGCCGACGCTCAGCCGGGTTCCACGCCGACGCGATCGTGTACGGGTGCGCGCCTTCGCGCCTGTCCGAAGTGACGAAGGCGAACTGCCCCGGCGCGTGGCCGCGCCAGCCGTCCTCGACCTCGATCGCCGCCTCGAGCACATGCACGCCCGGGTATTCGGTCAGCGCCACGATGCGGCCCTGCACCTTGCGATCGGCGCCGATCCGCCCGGTCAGCGTCAGCACCGCCGCCACGCTGCCGCCGATCAGCAGGGCGGCCAGCAGCCAGCCTATCGGCTGTGACCAGTAAGCGCTCTTGGTCAGCACCACCGTGTGATAGGCCAGCGCGAGATAGGCGACCGCGATCCATTTGTGCGTCCTGACGAACCAGTGGTAGGGAAAGCGCTTGACCAGCGCCAGCACGATCAGCACCACCGCGGCGTAGAACGCCCACTCGCCCACCGATTCGGCCATATCGCGCTGGCTGCGCAGCCAGCCCTCGACCGCGCCAAGTTGTTCTCCGCCACCCGGCTTGCGCGCCGGCCTGACCAGCCAGCCCCAGCCCACCATCCACTTGGTACCGGTCGCCCACCACCAGTGCAGGACGGCCACCACCAGCGCCGCGATGCCAAGCCACTTGTGCAGCCGGTACATCCTGTCCAGCCCGCCCAGCAGCGGCTCCAGCCACTTCGAGCGCAGCGCCAGCAGCATCGCCACGCTCATCACGCCGATCGCGATCACCCCGCTGTACTGCATGAACACCGAGCGGAACGAGAAATAGGTGAACGGCTCGGGCAGCAGCGTATCGGCCGCGAGCCAGAGCGCGGTGGGTAGCAGCAGGGTGGCGAGGAATGCGAGGTGGAGGCGTTTCATTGGGTGGCTTGGGGTGATCATCGGAAAGCCTTACGTTGAGCAAACCAAGCGACGACGAATGGACGGCTTGGGCGTGCGGTCGATGACGGACCACAGCGGTCGCACGGCCAAGCTGGCCAGCCGTTGGCGCTCCGCTTGAGCGTCAAGTTAGGGCGCTGTGTCGGTTGGCCATGTCACCGTTCCGCTGATGTCTTTCAGCTGAGAAACAAGCATCGCTACCTCGTCCGACGCCGACGTGAGCTGCCCCGCTTTTAGCTTCTCCGGGCTGTGAACAGCAGCGTTGCGGACTTGGCGAAGCTTGTTTAGGCGATGGGATAGGTCTTGCGGCAGCGATTCAGAGCGCTGAAGGACTCGAATGGCGTCCATCACTGAATACACGCGTTCCTCCCGAGCACGTGCAAGAGTGAGAAGCCGTGACTCGACGACTGACCATGCCTGCAAGAAGGTGCCGAGCTCTGTTGCCTGAATTCCGCCGCCTTCCTCGCGCTGGATGCCGGAGCACAGCGCCTGAATCCGATCGTCGATTGGGTAGAGCGCTTCAGTCGGAATTGGATCGAATCCGCCTGCCCAGAATTCTGGTGACCGCGAAATCTGGAACTTAGCAATCAGTCGGTTGTTGAAGTCCAATTCTGTCTTTGACGTGTAGTCGTCCGTGACCTCATCCGTGCCGGCTAGATAGCCTTCCTGGAAGTAAGGGCGCAGAGCGTCTGGAGGGCAAATGCTAAGCAGTCGGATGTTCACGAGATCGTGTTCAGAGTTGACTGACACCCGGTTAGTTAGGTACGGCAAGCCGAAGACAAAGACGAACGGATCGTCCGGTGACTCCTTTGCCAGCGCGAAGCTGCTAGCTACTCGAACGGACTGGGTGAAGTCCAGCAGCGGAGTGGCGCAGACCTCGTAGTGCTGCAAGATGCTCCATTGAATGAACTTGCGTCGCCTTACTTCGCTGGCGCCTTCAATCTTCTCGCGATGAAAGGCTTCAGCGAGGCGCTTCGAGGCGGAAGACAAGACGTCAAACCGAATCTGAAGTTCAGACTGTGTCAGTCGTTCGCCTCGGTAGATCGAGGGGTAAAACGTCGAAGCGGACGCCTTGTTTCTGTGATCTGTCGCCTGGCCACGAAAGAACAACAAATGATCCTTGTTCGCGTAGGACAGGCGAGCAACGTGTTGCATCAACTCGCGGAATGTCGCAACTGGCAGAGGCTCTGCTTTAGCAATCGGCTGAGTGCCAACCAATGCCGCGAGTTCAGGAGTGAGCTGACCGACGATGGCTCGCATAGGTGAGATTGTCCTTCCGCGCGCTAACGTTGAAGTTAATAGGCTGGTGAGAAACCCTTGAATCCTTCCGGATCATGCCCTTCCGTTCGTTTTTTCCGGCACCGGAAGTGCGCCGTGGCGTGTGATTCAGGGCTCTCTCACCCTCGCATCCCGCTGCTTGCCAGGCGGCGGGCGCATCTGTCCCTTCTACGCGGTAGCCGGTCGCATCAGGCTCAGCATTCGGGTCAGGTTGTACGCCGCGAACGCAAACAGCGCCTGACCCGAGAGCTTCTCCAGCCCCTTGTGGCGCGTCTTGCGCAAACCACCTACCGTCTTGATCCAGCCGACGGCCTCTTCGATCATCTTCCGCCTGCGCAGGCTCATCGCGTAGCCCTTGCCACGCGCCGTGCGTCCATCGACGGCGCTGCCGCTGACCTTGCGCGCCACGTGTGCCTTGATGCCGCGCCGTTCGAGTGCAGCAACGAACTCCGCCCTGTCATAACCTTTGTCCGCACCCACCGTCGCGCCCGGTTTGTGCACGCTGCGATCAATCATCCGGATCGCCGCCTCCCACTCCGCGCGCCCCGTGGCTTGCGTGCTCTCGACATCGACGACCAGCCCGTTGCGGTTCTCGGAGAGTGCGTGCGCCATGTAGCGCAGCTTCGCTTCCGTGAACTCGCCCTTCTTGTAGAGCCGCGCCTGCGGGTCGGTTGTGCTCTGGTGGGTCGCGTTGCTGCGCGTCTTGCCCTTGAAGTCCGCTTCCGGGTTGCGCCCGGCAGGCTTGTCCGGGCCACTGCCGTCCTTGGGAACGAAGCTCTTGTGGCTGGCCCAGGCCTCGATCATCGTGCCGTCGACGCTGAAGTGCTCGTCGGAGACGAAACCCTGCCATTCGGCCAGATGCAGCACGCGGCGGAAGAACTGGCGTGCGATGTCGGTACCGAGCAGACCAGCCCGGCCACCAGCAGCAGGCGAAGTTCGCAGGTGTAGGCGAGCAGCAGCGCGAAAGCCGCCCACGGCAGCAGTGCCCTGGCCGACGGCGTGATGTTGAAGCTGGAACCGAGCAGGCTCAGG